>JBEGTA010000187.1:0-7321 GCA_041179665.1 Pseudomonadota bacterium | reverse complement strand
GCCACGGCTGAGGCCAAGCGCCGCCATGGCATGCAGCCCGTCACCCCTTAACCCTTTTCGTCATCGTTACAAGGAAAACCATGTCCCTCATCATCGATGTTCACGGCCACTACACCACGGCCCCCAAGGCGCTCGAAGACTGGCGCAACCGCCAGATCGCCGGCATCAAGGACCCGGCCATGATGCCCAAAGTGTCCGAATTGAAGATCAGCGACGACGAACTGCGCGAAACGATTGAGACCAACCAGCTGGCCAAGATGAAAGAGCGTGGCTCGGACATCACCATCTTCAGCCCCCGTGCCAGCTTCATGGCGCACCACATTGGCGACTTCAACGTCTCGTCCACCTGGGCGGCCATTTGCAACGAGCTGTGCTTCCGTGTGAGTCAGCTGTTTCCCGACAACTTTGTGCCTGCGGCCATGCTGCCCCAGTCGCTCGGTGTGGACCCTGCGACTTGCATCCCTGAGCTGGTCAAGTGCGTGGAGCAATACGGCAACGTGGGCCTGAACCTGAACCCTGACCCTTCGGGTGGCCACTGGACATCGCCCCCTTTGAGCGACAAGGCCTGGTACCCCATTTACGAAAAAATGGTCGAGTACGACATTCCCGCCATGGTGCATGTCTCGACCAGCTGCAACGGCTGCTTTCACACCACCGGCGCGCATTATTTGAACGCCGACACCACCGCCTTCATGCAGTGCTTAACGAGTGACTTGTTCAAAGACTTCCCCACACTGAAGTTTTTGATTCCCCATGGCGGCGGTGCCGTGCCCTACCACTGGGGTCGTTTCCGTGGCTTGGCACAAGAGCTGAAAAAGCCCTTGCTGAGCGAGCACCTGTTGAACAACATCTTCTTTGACACCTGCGTGTACCACCAGCCCGGCATTGATTTGCTGACCAAGGTCATTCCGGTGAAGAACATTTTGTTTGCCTCAGAAATGATTGGTGCGGTGCGCGGCATTGACCCCGAAACCGGCCACTATTTCGACGACACCAAACGCTATGTGCAAGCCACAGCCAACCTGAACGACGATGCCCGTTATTGGGTCTACGAGGGCAATGCCCGACGCGTCTTCAAGCGACTGGATGACCAACTCAAAGCCCAAGGGCGCTGATTCAAGGCTGTAGCAGACCGCAGCGTTGGCATTTTTGAATTCAAGAAGGAATCACCATGTACGAACTTGGCGTTGTTTACCGCAACATCACCCGCGCAGATCGCGCTGCTGCCGATGGCTTGGCCGCATTGGGCTCGGCCACTGTGCACGAGGCCATGGGCCGTGTGGGCTTGCTGAAGCCCTACATGCGCCCGATTTACCCCGGTGTGCAGGTCTCAGGCACTGCGGTCACGGTGCTGTTGCAGCCGGGTGACAACTGGATGATGCATGTGGCGGCTGAGCAAATTCAGCCCGGCGACATCGTGGTGGCCGCCGTCACGGCCGAGTGCACCGACGGTTATTTTGGTGACCTGTTGGCGACCTCGTTTCAGGCCCGTGGCGCGCGCGCTTTGATCATTGATGCCGGTGTGCGCGATGTCAAAGAACTGCAAAAAATGGATTTCCCTGTTTGGAGCAAAGCCATCTCCAGCAAAGGCACCATCAAGGCCACCCTGGGCTCGGTGAACATTCCGGTGGTGTGCGCCGGCATGATCGTGAACCCCGGCGATGTGATCGTGGCCGATGACGACGGCGTGGTGTGTGTGCCTGCCGCCAAAGCCGCGCCAACCCTGGACGCCGCGCAAAAACGCGAAAGCTTCGAGGGTGAAAAACGCGCCAAGCTGGCCTCAGGCGTGTTGGGGTTGGATATGTACAAAATGCGCGAGCCCTTGGCGGCTGCAGGCTTGAAGTACATCGACTGAAACCGACACGGGCAACGCACCGTTGCCCGCAGCGCACTGAAGTGAGCCGTTCATGAGCCCCATCAACCCAAACGAGAAGACCATGTCAACACCGACTGCACACCTGCAAAACTTTGCCAATAGAGACCGCCGCTTGTTGCTGTTGGGACTGATGTCGGCAGGGCTGCCGGGTTGGGCTTTGGCGCAAAACGCGACGGCCATGCGCTTGGTGGTGCCCTTCACACCGGGTGGCAGCACCGACATCTTGGCGCGCGCCATTGGCCCCCATTTGGGTGCTGGCACCGACCTGAGCGTGGTCATCGACAACAAACCGGGCGCCGGTGTCAGCATTGGCGCCGAGCTGGTGGCCAAGGCCAAGCCCGATGGGCTGACCTTGCTCATGGGCCACATTGGCACCATGGCCATCAACCCTTCGCTTTATCCCAAACTGCCCTACGACCCGCTGAAAAGTTTTGAGCCCGTGATGGGTGTGGCGCGTGTGCCCAACGTGTTGGTGGTCTCGGCCAAATCCGACATCAAGACTTTGAAAGACCTGGTCGATGCGGCCCGTGCGCGGCCCGGTCACATGACCTATTCGTCCGGCGGCAATGGCAGTGCGGCCCACACCACCTTTGAGTTGCTAAAAATGCGTGCCAAGATTTTTGTCTCGCACATTCCTTACCGAGGCGCCGCACCGTCCATCAGCGATTTGATCGCGGGCCACGTCGACACCACCTTCACAGGCTCACCGGCTTTGTTGCCGCACATCCGCAGTGGCCGCTTGCGCGCGTTGGCGGTCTCCAGCACGCAACGCCTGCCCACGTTGCCCGATGTGCCCACCGTGGCCGAGTCGGGCTTTCCCGGTTTTGAGGCCGACCAGTGGTACGGCGTTTTGGCCCCAGCGGGCACACCGCCTGCGGTGCTCAAGCGTCTCAATGAAGCGGCCAACCAAGGTCTCAAGCACCCTGATGTGCTCAAGTCCTTGTTGAGCGAAGGCGCTGTGCCCATGGGCGGTGCGCCCGAAGTATTTGGCCGTTTGATTGCAAGCGAAATTCCGCGCTGGCGCGAAGTCGTCAAAGCCAGCGGCATGAAATTAGATTGATGTTGTAAGGATCGCCATGAGCAAACCCACCACGGGTGATTTCACCAAAACCGCAGGCTGGATGGACTGGTACACCGGCCCTGCAAAACCCAGGTTCAAAGTGCCTGCCGGCGCGGTCGACGCGCATTGCCACGTGTTTGGTCCAGGCGCTGAGTTTCCGTATGCACCTGAGCGCAAATACACCCCGTGCGATGCCTCTAAGCACCAGTTGTTTGCCCTGCGCGACCACTTGGGCTTTGCACGCAATGTGGTGGTGCAGGCCACTTGTCACGGCGCGGACAACCGGGCCATGGTCGATGCGCTGTTGAGCTCCGGTGGCCGGGCGCGTGGCGTGGCGACCGTGAAGCGCGGAGTGACCGATGCAGAAATTCAGGCCATGCACGATGCCGGTGTGCGCGGCGTGCGCTTCAACTTTGTCAAACGTCTGGTCGACTTCACGCCGAAAGACGAGTTGATGGAAATTGCGGGCCGCATCGCTCAATGGGGCTGGCATGTGGTCATTTATTTTGAAGCTGTGGACTTGCCCGAACTGTGGGACTTTTTCACCGCCTTGCCGACCACGGTGGTGGTGGACCACATGGGCCGCCCCGATGTGTCTTTGCCCGTCGATGGCCCGCAGTTTGCACTGTTCGAAAAGTTCATGCGCGAGCACCCCAATGTCTGGAGCAAGGTGTCTTGCCCTGAGCGTTTGTCGGTCACGGGCCCGAAAGCTTTGCAAGGCGAGCAAAACGCCTACGCTGATGTCATCCCCTTTGCCAAACGCATCGTGCAGGCGTTTCCAGATCGCGTGCTGTGGGGCACCGACTGGCCTCACCCCAACTTGAAAGACCACATGCCCGACGACGGTTTGTTGGTCGACTTTATTCCGCACATCGCGACCACGCCCGAGTTGCAAAAGAAACTGCTGGTGGACAACCCGATGCGTTTGTATTGGCCTGAGGAGCTCTGAAATGGCACTGGATAAACCCTACACCGATGTCCCTGGGACCATCATCTTTGACGCCGAGCAATCGCGCAAAGGGTATTGGATCAACCAGTTTTGCATGTCGCTCATGAAGGCCGAGAACCGTGAAAAGTTCAAGGCGAACGAGCGCGCATATCTGGACGAGTGGCCCATGACCGAAGAGCAAAAGCAAGCCGTGCAGGCCCGCGACCTGAACTGGTGCATGCGCACAGGCGGCAACATTTATTTTCTGGCCAAGATTGGGGCCACCGATGGCAAGAGCTTCCAACAAATGGCGGGCTCTATGACTGGCATGACCGAAGAGGAATACCGCCACATGATGATCAGCGGGGGGCGCCGCATTGAGGGCAACCGTTACATCGGCGAAAACGGTGACGCACAAGCGCAAAACCAACCGCAAGGCGCGGCAGGAAAGAAGGCATAAGCATGGCAAAAATTACCGCATCTGTTTTCACATCGCATGTGCCCGCCATCGGCGCAGCCATGGATTTGGGCAAAACCCACGAGGACTACTGGAAGCCGCTGTTCAAGGGCTACGAGTTTTCTAAGCAGTGGATGAAAGACAACAAGCCCGATGTGATTTTTTTGGTCTACAACGACCATGCCACAGCCTTCAGCCTGGACTTGATTCCTACCTTTGCGATTGGCACGGCCGCCGAGTTCAAGCCTGCCGACGAAGGCTGGGGTCCGCGCCCCGTGCCCGTGGTCAAGGGGCATCCCGAGTTGGCCTCGCACATCGCGCAGTCGGTCATTCAGCAAGACTTTGATTTGACGATCGTGAACAAGATGGAGGTCGACCATGGCCTCACCGTGCCGTTGTCGCTGATGTGCGGTGAGCTCGACCCGGTGAAAGACGCTTGGCCTTGCCCGGTGATTCCTTTTGCGGTGAACGTGGTGCAGTACCCCGTGCCCAGCGGCCAGCGCTGTTTCAATTTGGGCCAAGCCATTCGCAAAGCGGTGGAGAGTTACGACGACGACTTGCATGTGCACATCTGGGGCACGGGCGGCATGAGCCACCAACTGCAAGGTGCGCGCGCGGGCTTGATCAACCGCGAATGGGACAACGCGTGGCTGGACAAGCTGATTCAAGACCCGGTGGCTTGCGCCGCCACACCGCACATCGACTATGTGCGCGAGGCCGGCAGCGAGGGCATTGAGTTGGTCATGTGGCTGATTGCCCGTGGCGCGATGAGCGACATCCAAAACGGCCAAGTCACGGGCGCGGCCCCCACGCTGCGCCACCGCTTCTACCATGTGCCTGCCAGCAACACTGCCGTGGGCCACGCGATTTTAGAAAACGCATAAGAGGACAACATTCATGAGCAAAACCATCAAAGTCGCCTTGGCGGGCGCGGGTGCCTTCGGCATCAAACACCTGGACGGCATCAAGAACATCGAGGGCGTGGAAGTCGTCTCGCTGATCAGCCGCGACATCGAAAAAACCAAAGAAGTGGCGGCCCAATACGGCATTGCCCATGCCACCACCGAGCTCAACGACGCCCTGGCCCTGAAAGAGGTGGATGCGGTCATCTTGTGCACGCCCACCCAAATGCACGCCAGCCAAACCTTGGCTTGCCTGAAAGCCGGCAAGCATGTGCAGGTGGAAATTCCGCTGTGCGATGTTTACAAAGAAGGCCAAGAAGTTTTGCGCATGCAAAAAGAGACTGGCTTGGTGGCGATGGTGGGTCACACCCGCCGCTTCAACCCCAGCCACCAGTGGGTGAATCAAAAAATCAAGGCCGGTGCCTTCAACATCCAGCAGATGGATGTGCAGACCTACTTCTTTCGCCGCACCAACACCAACGCATTGGGCCAAGCGCGCAGCTGGACCGACCATTTGCTGTGGCACCATGCCGCGCACACGGTCGATTTGTTTGCCTACCAGTGCGGCAGCCCCATCGTCCAAGCCCATGCCGTGCAAGGCCCGATTCACCCGGTGCTGGGCATCGCCATGGACATGAGCATCCAGATGAAAGCCGCCAACGGCGCCATCTGCACCTTGTCGCTGAGCTTCAACAACGATGGCCCGTTGGGCACATATTTCCGCTACATCGGCGACACCGGCACTTACTTGGCCCGTTATGACGACCTGTACACCGGCAAGGAAGAAAAAATCGATGTGTCCCAAGTGGCCGTGTCGATGAACGGCATTGAATTGCAAGACCGTGAATTCTTTGCTGCGATTCGAGAGGGCCGAGAGCCCAATTCCAGCATCGCGCAAGTGCTGCCGTGCTACCAGGTCTTGCACGACCTGGAGCAGCAGTTGAACGGTTAAGGCATGAGCGCCACGCAAGCTGAGCGCAACAGCTTGCGCGTGATGGGCTTGGCAGGTTTTGCCAGCATGGCCTCGATGCGCATGTGCGACCCGATGTTGGTGGTGCTGGGCCAAGAATTTCACATCACCACCGGTGAAGCCTCGCAGGTGGTGTCGGTGTTTGCGGTGTCTTATGGGCTGTCGCAACTGCTTTACGGCCCCTTGGGCGACCGCTTTGGCAAACTGCGGGTCATTTTTCTGGCGGTGTTGGCTTGCGCCTTGTTCAGTGCCATCACCAGCCAAGTGAGCGACTTTGAGATCTTGGTGGTGTTGCGCGGCTTCATGGGCGCTGCAGCGGCGGGCATCATTCCGTTGTCGATGGCTTGGATTGGCGATCAGGTGGCGTATGACCGCCGACAAGAAACCTTGGCCAAATTGATGGGCTACACCGTGAGCGGCATGATGGTGGGCCTTTGGTTTGGTGGTTTTGCTGCCGAGCATTTGGGCTGGCGCACGGCCTTGGCGGTGGTCTCGTGCGTGTTTGCCGTGGCGGCTTTTTTGTTGTGGCGCAAGTTGCACCAAACCCCGGTTGCGCCACCGGCTGCCGACACCCCGGCCTTCAGCATGGCGTCTTATTTTGCGAACACTTGGGCCATGCTTCGCCTGCCGCGCGTGCGCCAGGTGTTGGCCGTCACAGCCGTCGAGGGGGCCTTGGTGTTTGGCGCCATGTCGTTTGTCCCAACGCACTTGCACCAGCAGTTTGAGTTGAGCGTGCTGGTGGCCGGCTCGGTCATGATGCTCTATGGCGTGGGCGGATTGCTTTACAGCCAAATGGCACGCCGCTGGCTGATTTGGCTGGGGGGAGAGCGGGGCTTGGTGAGGACGGGGGCGGCCAGCATCGTGCTGGGCATGTTGTTGTTGGCGTGGGCCCATCAGCCCGTCTTGGGCATGTTGGCCTGCCTTGCCACAGGCTTTGGTTTTTACATGCTGCACAACACCTTGCAAGTGCAAGCCACGCAAATGGCACCGGCCTCACGCGGCACTGCGGTCACCTTGTTTGCCTGCTGGTTGTTTTTTGGCCAGTCGAGCGGGGTGGTCATCATGGCCGAGAGCGTTGACCGAGGATGGCTGCCCTATGCCTTCACTTTGGCGGCATTGGGGGTGGCC
>JBEGTA010000186.1:0-2951 GCA_041179665.1 Pseudomonadota bacterium | reverse complement strand
TGTCGCAAATTGAAGCCGCTGACTTTGACCGACACCCCACCGGCATCGAAGAGCTTGACCGCGTATTGGGCGGTGGCATGGTCGAAGGCGGGGTGGTGCTGATTGGCGGCGACCCCGGCATCGGCAAATCGACCCTGTTGCTGCAAGCGGTAGATGCCCTGCAACGCAGCGGCATGAACACCCTGTATGTGACGGGCGAAGAGAGCGGCGCGCAAGTGGCCATGCGCTCGCGCCGCTTGGGTCTGCCCGACTCGCAAGTGCCGGTTTTGCCGGAGATTCAGCTAGAAAAAATTCTGCACACCTTGCAGTCGCGCCAACCCAACATTGCCATCATCGACTCGATTCAGACGGTGTATTCGGATCAGTTGACGTCTGCGCCCGGCTCGGTGGCCCAAGTGCGCGAGTGCGCGGCGCACCTCACGCGCACCGCCAAAGCCACCGGCACCACCATCGTGCTGGTGGGCCATGTCACCAAAGAGGGGGCGCTGGCAGGGCCTCGCGTGCTGGAGCACATGGTCGACACGGTGCTGTACTTTGAAGGTGACACGCACTCCAACTTCCGCTTGATTCGTGCCATCAAAAACCGCTTTGGAGCGGTCAACGAAATCGGCGTGTTTGCCATGACCGAAAAAGGCCTGAAAGGCGTGAGCAACCCGAGCGCTATTTTCTTGAGCCAACACAGCGAACCCGTGCCGGGCAGTTGCGTCATGGTCACGCTGGAGGGCACGCGGCCCATGTTGGTTGAAATTCAGGCCTTGGTCGACTCGGGCGGGCCGAGCCCAAGGCGCTTGAGTGTCGGCTTGGAGCGCGACCGCTTGGCCATGTTGTTGGCCGTGCTGCACCGCCATGCCGGGGTGGCCTGCATGGACCAAGATGTGTTTGTGAATGCGGTGGGGGGCGTGCACATTCGGGAACCCGCCGCCGACTTGGCCGTGATGCTGGCCATCACCAGCAGCTTGCGCGGCAAGCCCTTACCGAAGGGCTTCATTGCCTTTGGCGAGGTGGGTTTGGCCGGCGAAGTGCGGCCTGCACCGCGCGGCCAAGAACGGCTGAAAGAAGCCGCAAAATTGGGTTTCAAAACCGCCTTGGTGCCCAAAGCCAACATGCCCAAAAAAGGCGACAAAGCCTTTGAAGGCCTCACCGTCTACCCGGTGGAACGCATCGAAGAAGCCATGCAAGTGGTACGGGGACTGGACTGAACACTCACTGTCGGTGCGTCATTGCGCGCAAGCCATAAATTAACCGTTGAATGGCATTACCAAAGCGCCAGGCAAAAGCTGGCAAACGCTTAAACCAACGAAAGCGCATGTTTCGGTCTTTGGGAGAGTTGATGGTCGATGCGACTTGTTGATCATGCAACGCTACATAGGGCAACAAGGAGCGAACTTTCAGCCCCCAATACCAACCTCTGTCGTACTCATGATCATAAGGAAGGCGCATGGGCAACAACCGACTGGTCATATTTTGGACCGCCAAACGATTGATGACATAGGCGCTTGCGCCCGTGCATTTGGACAGCATGGCCACCATTCGGAAATCTCCATTCAACTCCGCAGTAGTCACTGGCGTACCACGGTGTACCCCAGAGAGCTTTACCAAATCCCAGTCCGCCGAATGGTCTGCTAAGGCCTGCAATGCCACTGGCAGATCATTTTGCAAATCCACATCGTCTTCGAGAATTAAACAATATTTAAACGTGGAAGACTGAAAACGTTCAAATGCCCGGACATGCGACACATAGCAACCCAACTCACCCAACAAGGGCGTTTTTCCATGTCGTCGGCCAAATTCCTGCAGGTCCAGCAAGGCGGGGTCATTTAA
Organism: Pseudomonadota bacterium; assembly: GCA_041179665.1. Taxonomy (GTDB): domain Bacteria; phylum Pseudomonadota; class Gammaproteobacteria; order Burkholderiales; family Burkholderiaceae_C; genus Limnohabitans_A. Next base: position 1,130 of record JBEGTA010000186.1, on the reverse strand, counting down.
AGACAATGAACGACCATCCACCGCAGTCAATCGCTCCCAGCTCAAACCTAAGCGATTCAATTGCGCGCTTATTTTTTGGAGTCGAAGCGGCGCACGATCCAAATTGATCACCAGGATCATGAAATCATTGAGGTTCATGGCCGTTATTATCTGAAAGTTGATTTTTCTCTTTTCCCCATGAATTTTTCCAAAATTTTGGCGCCAGCTGCCATCGTTGTTTTCACCATTGGGGCTTGGCAAGCATTTCAGTGGGCGGGCATTGCTCTGGCGGTTGGCGGCGTGGTCATGTGGGTGTTGTTGCACTTCACGCGCCTGATCACCATCCTCAAAAAAGCCGCTGATCGCCCGATTGGACATGTGGCCAGCGCTGTCATGCTGAATGCCAAACTCAAAAAAGGGGTTTCGCTGATGCACGTGATCGCCATGACGCGGGCCCTCGGTCAATTGCAAAGCCCCAAAGACACGCAGCCCGAAATCTTCAGCTGGACGGACGCCGGCCAATCCACCGTGACTTGTACGTTTATCGGTGGCAAGTTGAGCGACTGGCAATTGAGCAGACCGGCCGCCACGAGCGATGCGGATAACGGCACCGGCACTGGCACTGGCAGCGACGCCAGCACCAATGCGGACAGCCACGCCCCAACCTCTCCAGCCCCCAGCGCCCCCGCTTGAATTTTCACGCCGCCACGAGCCCATTTTGAGGGCGATGAAACGGCACGGGCGCAAGCCTTAAAATGTGTTTTTTTAGATGCATCCCCCACTTTCAAGGACACTTCGATGAGCGTTGTCATCCCCTCCATGTCTGACCGTGACGGCAAAATCTGGATGGACGGCCAGATGGTCGATTGGCGCGACGCCAAGATCCACGTGTTGAGCCACACCCTGCACTACGGTTGCGGCGCGTTTGAAGGCGTGCGCGCCTATAAAACCGAGCAAGGCACTGCAATCTTCCGTTTGCAAGAGCACACCGACCGTTTGTTTAACAGCGCCAAAATTTTGCGCATGGCCATTCCTTTCACCAAAGAACAGGTGAACCAAGCCCAACGCGATGTGGTGCGCGAGAACAAGTTGGAAAGCGGCTACATCCGTCCCCTGACTTGGATTGGCGACAGAAAATTGGGCGTCAGCCC
>JBEGTA010000185.1:0-4346 GCA_041179665.1 Pseudomonadota bacterium | reverse complement strand
GTTCAGCCTTGGGTGCCCACTCTCTGCCAAACCCTGATGAACCACCCCCGGGCCGTCTTTTATGCGCGTTTGTCGGCTTTCACAGAGGCCTTTGTCAGTGTCGAAGCGCAAGGTTTTGATTTGATCGCCTGAGTGAAATTATTTTTCTGTTGGGTTGAAAAAAAGACAGGCCGACCTCGGGTTTCCCCTTAGCCCGTTTTTTTCAAGGGCTCTCATAATCTGTGACTGAGCGGTAATTTTTTACGCTTGCAAGTTCAACAACGACTGGAGACACCCATGACAGATCCCAAAACCCCCCGCCGTCGCAACCTATTGAAGGGTGCCGCCGTCGCCGCTGGTGCTATTTCTGCACCCATGATCGCCACGGCCCAAACCGGCCCGATCAACATGCGCTGGCAGAGCACTTGGCCCGCCAAGGACATCTTCCACGAATACGCCTTGGACTACGCCAAAAAAGTCAACGACATGACTGGTGGCGATCTGAAGATTGAAGTGTTGCCCGCTGGCGCTGTGGTGCCCGCATTTGGTTTGCTCGAAGCCGTGTCTAAAGGCACTTTGGACGGTGGCCACGGCGTGTTGGGTTACCACTACGGCAAGCAAAACGCTTTGGCCTTGTGGAACTCTGGCCCCGCCTTCGGCATGGACGCCAACATGATTTTGTCTTGGCACAAGTACGGCGGTGGCGCCGAGTTGTTGGCCAAGTTGTACGCCTCTATCGGCGGCAACGTGCAGTCTTTCCTGTACGGCCCCATGTCCACTCAGCCTCTGGGCTGGTTCAAGAAGCCAATCACCAAGTCGGCTGACTTTAAGGGCTTGAAGTTCCGTACCAACGGTTTGGCCATCGACTTGTTCACCGCCATGGGTGCGGCTGTGAACGCCTTGCCAGGCGGCGAAATTGTGCCTGCGATGGACCGCGGTTTGTTGGACGGTGCTGAGTTCAACAACGCCACATCTGACCGCATTTTGGGCTTCCCCGATGTCTCCAAGGTCTGCATGCTGCAAAGCTACCACCAGAGCGCCGAGACATTCGAGATCATGTTCAACAAGACCAAGTACGACGCACTGCCGGCCAAGCTCAAGGCCGTTATTGCTGGCGCCACTGAGGCTGCATCGGCTGACATGTCTTGGAAGGCCATCGACCGCTATTCCAAAGACTACATCGAGTTGCAGACCAAAGACAAAGTCAAGTTCTACAAGACCCCCGATGCCATCTTGCAAGAGCAGCTGAAGATCTGGACCGAAATCGTTCAGAAGAAATCGGCTGAAAACCCCTTGTTCAAGGAAATCGTGGAATCCCAAAAAGCCTTCGCTGCTCGCGCTGTGAAGTGGGACCAAGACACCAACATCAGCCGTCGTATGGCTGTGAACCACTTCTTCGGCGCCAAAAAAGCCTGATGAATTGAATTGAGTGATCCCATCAGCCATCCGCTAACCCCGGATGGCTGATTTTTTTATGTGACCTGATATGCAAAAACTGTTGTTAACGATCGACAAGATCAGCACCTGGATAGGCCAGTTCTTCTCTTGGTTGATCGTGGCGCTCACGCTGATGATCTCGTGGGAGGTCTTTTCGCGTTATGTGCTGGATGCGCCCCACCCCTGGGCGTTTGATGTGATGAGCATGATGTACGGCTCACTTTTCATGATGGCAGGTGCCTACACTTTGTCCAAGAACGGCCATGTGCGGGGCGATGTGCTGTATGGCTTCTTTCCGCCGCGCTTGCAAGCGTGGCTCGATCTGGTGCTTTACATCTTGTTTTTTATTCCAGGCGTGGTTGCTTTGGCTTACGCGGGCTACGGTTTTGCCGCCGAGTCATGGGCCATCAACGAGCACTCCAACGTCACGGCCAACGGCCCACCGGTGTACCCCTTCAAAACCATTTTGCCGATTGCCGGCGCGTTTTTGTTGGCGCAAGGTTTGGTGGAAATCGTACGCTGCATTGTTTGCATCAAGCAAGGCGAATGGCCTAAGCGTGGCGATGACGTGGACGAAGTCGATGTCGAAAAACTCAAAGAAATGGTCAACGTAAAAGACGAAGACATTGCCAAATTGGGCGAGCTGGCAACTGCCAAGGGAACACAAAAATGAAAAAAGAAGTCTGGTTTGGCCTGACGATCATGGCCTTGGTCGTGTTGTCGGCCTTTATTTTGTTGCCTTCGCCTGCTGAAATGACCAACGGTCATTTGGGCCTGCTCATGTTGGCGTTGGTGGTGGTGGCGATCATGTTGGGCTTCCCAACCGCTTTCACCTTGATGGGCATGGGCATGATCTTCGCGTGGATTGCCTATCGCAGTCAAAACCCCGATTTGGCGGTTCAACAAACCTTGGACCTGATGGTTCAACGCGCCTATTCGGTCATGTCCAACGACGTGCTGATTTCTATCCCCTTGTTTGTGTTCATGGGGTATTTGATTGAGCGCGCCAACCTGATCGAAAAACTGTTCAAAAGCATGCACTTGGCGATGGCCCGTGTGCCGGGCTCTTTGGCGGTGGCGACCATCGTGACGTGCGCTATTTTTGCGACAGCAACGGGCATTGTGGGCGCGGTGGTCACGTTGATGGGCTTGTTGGCTCTGCCGGCCATGTTGCGTGCCGGTTACAGCGTTCAGCTGTCGGCGGGTGCCATCACGGCAGGTGGTTGCTTGGGTATCTTGATCCCACCCTCGGTCATGTTGATCGTGTACGGCGCCACCGCCGGCGTGTCGGTCGTCAAGCTCTACGCGGGTGCGTTTTTCCCCGGCATCATGCTGGCCACTTTGTATGTGCTTTACGTGGTCATTCTGGCCAAGCTCAAGCCCAATTTGGCCCCTCCCATGTCGGCTGAAGACCGTGTGGTGCCATTGCCGGCTTTTGCCGAAGTGGTCTCCAAAGAAGTCAGCAGCACCGTTTTGAGCGGGTTGATCGGTGCCATCAAAGGCAAGCGCAACGCGGCTGTGCCCATGCGTGACTTGCTCAACCATTTGGCCATTGCCTTGTTGCCCGCTTTGGCGGTCGCCCTCATCATGGGCACCATCTACATGAAGATCACTGCGCCATTGCCACCAGCGGTGGTTGAGGGCGTGGTCGCCATGGGTGGCGACTTGGCAGACTCGGCTGCAGAAGCTGAAGAAGAAGTCGAAGAGGGCGGCTTGGCAGCACCTCCAGCTGAAGACGCGCCCGCCGCCGGCGCTGCCACGGCTGACAAAGCCGCTGCCGATAAAGCGCCTGCCGAGTTGGGCAATGCTGCCGCAGCACCTGCTGAAGCGGCTGCCAAAGAAGCTGTGGCTGCGGCCTCGCCAGCGCCTGCATCTGCGGCTGCCGAATCGGCTGTTGAAGAAGGCGAGCGTCAGCCAGCGCCGATGTCGTTTTGGATTGGCTTGGCCAGTTGCGCTGTGGCTCTGGCCATCTTTTACGCTTACTTCAGCTTTGTCCGACTTGAAATTTTCAAGATGCTGTTGGGGTCTTTCTTCCCGTTGGCCTTGATGATTTTGGCGGTGCTGGGCACCATCGTGTTTGGTTTGGCCACACCGACCGAGGCCGCGGCCATGGGCTCTTTGGGCGGCTTGTTGTTGGCAGCAGCCTACCGACGGTTGAACTACGTGGTGCTGCGCGAGTCGGTTTACTTGACCGCTAAAACCAGTGCCATGGTGTGCTGGTTGTTTGTGGGTTCCAGCATTTTCTCGGCGGCTTTTGCTTTGCTGGGTGGCCAAGAGATCATCAACAATTGGGTGTTGGGCATGGACCTGACCCCGGTGCAGTTCATGATCTTGGCGCAAGTGGTGATTTTCTTGCTGGGTTGGCCGCTCGAGTGGACCGAGATCATCGTGATTTTCATGCCGATCTTTATCCCCTTGTTGCCCCACTTCGGCATTGACCCCTTGTTCTTTGGCTTGTTGGTGGCCTTGAACCTGCAAACCGCTTTCTTGAGCCCACCTGTGGCCATGGCAGCGTTTTATCTGAAAGGCGTCAGCCCACCGCATGTCACGCTGAACCAGATTTTTGCGGGCATGCTGCCTTTCATGGCGATTCAGGTCTTCGCGATCGTGTTGTTGTACATGTTCCCGGCCATCGGCATGTGGTTGCCCGAAGTGCTGTACAAGTAACGCAGCAGTTCAAACCGGGCGCGATGTGCAATGCGCGCGTTCAGGTTTTGCATCGATTTTTGAAGTGTCTTGGGCTCATCAACAGCCCAAGGCACCGACCGAAGTTAGGGTAATTACTTTGGTCTGAAAGCGGCATAACGCTTACATTCACATATGAACGAATTTGCCTAACTTCAGGCCCATTTGTGAATCATTCTCTGGAGTCCATGATGTCTTCCAAAACTTCCACTTTGTCTCGCCGAGGCTTGTTTTCTGGTGCTGCT
>JBEGTA010000184.1:0-13017 GCA_041179665.1 Pseudomonadota bacterium | reverse complement strand
AGGTTGTCGAGCGAGCCGTATTCAAGCAACCATTTGGCAGCCGTTTTCGGGCCCACTTTGGCCACACCCGGCACGTTGTCGACCGGGTCGCCCACCAAGGTTTGGTAGTCGATCATCAGCGCGGGCGGCACACCAAACTCTTCGGTGACCCCGGCCACATCGCGCACCTTGCCGTTCATGGTGTCGATGATGGTGATGTGCTGGTTCACCAATTGGCTCAGGTCTTTGTCGCCGCTGGACACGGTCACCGTGATGCCCTGTTGCGCGGCGGTGTGGGCCAAGGTGGCAATCACATCGTCGGCTTCCACGCCGGGCACATCCATCACGGTCCAGCCCATCAACCGCACCAGCTCGTGTATGGGCTCAATTTGGCTGCGCAAGTCGTCGGGCATGGGGCTGCGATGGGCTTTGTACTCGGGGTACATCTCATCGCGAAAAGTCGGCCCCTTGGCATCGAACACGCAAGCCGCATAAACAGCGGGCACGTCTTTGCGCAAGCGCTCCATCATGTTGATCATGCCCCGGATGGCCCCGGTGGCAGGACTTGTCGGGTCGCCTGGCACGGCACGCAAGTCGGGCATGGCGTGAAAGGCGCGGTACAGGTAGCTGGAGCCGTCCACCAGCAAGAGGGACGGCTTGGATGTTTCGGAGGTGTTTTCGCTCATCCCTCGATTGTGTACCGGCTTGCGACCCAAAAAATACCCCGGCTTGCGGCCAGACCTGCCGCAGGGTGCTGCGGTCAAAAGAAGGGCCTTTGAGCCCTGGCTCAGGCCAGCCCTTGGCGGGCCATTGGGCCCTTGCCGCCCTCTACAATCATGGTTTTGCCCACCCAAGCCAGTCCAACTGGTGCTCTGACTCTCTTCCCATGGCGGTATTCACCGAAGTCACCGAAACGCAGGCCAACGACCTGATGCAAGCGCTCAATTTGGGGCAGCTCAGCGCATTGCGCGGCATCGAAGGGGGCATCGAAAACACCAATTATTTCGCTACCACAGACCAAGGTGAGTATGTGCTCACCTTGTTTGAGCGACTGACGCATGAACAACTGCCCTTTTATTTGTACTTGATGAAGCACTTGGCGGGCCGGGGCATTCCGGTGCCCGATCCGGCCGCCAACCGCGATGGCGACGTGCTGCACACGGTGGCGGGCAAACCTGCGGCCGTGGTGAATAAATTGCTCGGGAAAAGCCAATTGCAACCCCAAACGGGACATGCCGCTGCCGTTGGCGACATGTTGGCACGCATGCACTTGACGGGGGCCGATTACCACCGCAGCCAACCCAATTTGCGCAGCTTGCCTTGGTGGAACGAAACAGTGCCAGTGGTATTGCCCTACTTGGACCCTGCTCAAGCCAGCCTGTTGCGCAGCGAGTTGGCTTTTCAAAACCACATCGCCAACAGTGCCGCTTATGCCGCCCTGCCCCGCGGCCCGGTGCATGCCGATTTGTTTCGCGACAACGTCATGTTTGACGGCGAGCAACTGACCGGGTTTTTTGATTTTTATTTCGCAGGGGTCGACACCTTTTTGTTCGATTTGGCCGTTTGCCTGAACGACTGGTGTATCGACTTGCCCACCGGCGCCCACCATGCCGAGCGTGCGCAAGCCATGGTGCAGGCCTACAACGCGGTACGCCCCTTAACTGCGGCTGAGCGTGAGTTGTTGCCTGCCCTTTTGCGCGCAGGGGCTTTGCGTTTTTGGATTTCCAGGCTCTGGGACTACCATCTGCCCCGAGAAGCGTCCATGCTCAAACCCCACGACCCCACGCACTTTGAGCGTGTCTTGCGGGCCCGGGTGGAACACCCTGTTTTGTCCTCAGCCTTGTTGTAAATCCATGAACCTGCAAATTGTCCCCGCCCGCACTGGCCTTCAATGGGCTGTCCAGGGGGTGCGCACCTTCTGGCGACAACCATTGGCCATGACGGGGTTGTTCTTTTTGTTCATGGCCACGGTTTCGGTGGTCTCCATCGTGCCGGTGGTCGGAGGCGCACTGGCCTTGGTGGTATTGCCGGCCTTGACCTTGGGCATGATGGCCGCCACCCAAACAGCGGCTGATGGCAAGTTTCCGATGCCCACCTTGCTGTTCACGGCTTTGAAAGCCGGCCCCACCCGAAAAACTATGTTGCAGCTGGGCGGCTGGTATGCCGTGTTGTTTTTGGGCGTGATGTTGGTCTCCATGCTGGCGGATGGAGGGCAATTCGCCAAGGTGTATTTTGGCGGCAGCCCGATCACCCCCGAAGTGGTGAATGCCGCTTCTTTTCAGCTGGCCTTGTGGGTTTCGATGGTGCTGTACATCCCCGTCTCCATGATGTTTTGGCACGCACCAGCGCTGGTCTATTGGCATGGCCTGCCAGCCGGCAAAAGCCTGTTCTTCAGCTTGGTGGCCTGCTGGCGCAACCTGAAGGCCTTTGCCGTTTATGTGGTGGTTTGGATCGGGTTTTTTACCGGCGCGGGCATTGTCGCCTTGATCGTGGCCAGTTTGCTGGGAGATCCGCAGTTGGTGATGGCGATTCTCATGCCCATGGCCTTGATGATGGCCGCGATGTTTTTCACCTCAATGCTGTTCACGGTGCAAGACTGCTTCAGCACCACACCGGCCGAAGCCCTTTAAGCCCCAAAAGGCTGACGCTTGGATGGCTGGCCAGGCTGGCCCACAATGCCGCGTTGCAAGGCTCATGGCCCACATGGCCCACTTTGGTGGGTGAAGCCTTGGTTGGTGGGCGAGTGGCTGAGGTGATGGTGGCTGAATAGTGGCCTCTGAATAGTGGCCTCTCAATTAAGGCCTCTCAATAATGGCTTGTCAGTATTGGCGACTCAGTATTGACAGCTCAGTGGTGGTGGCCATGCGCGCCGTGGGCATGGCGGTGGGTCACTTCATCTTCGGTCGCAGCGCGAACTTCCTGCACCTTCAAGCTCAAAGTTAAATGCTGCCCCGCCCAAGGGTGGTTGCCATCGAGCATGACTTGATCGCCCTTGATCTTCATGACGTGGAACACCTGGTCACGGCCATCAGGTGTGCGGCCGCGCAACTGACCGCCCACTTTCACGCCGGGCGGAAATTCGCTTTTGGGAATGGTCTGCACCAGGCTCTCATCACGCTCGCCAAACGCATCGGCAGGCGCCAGTTTCAGAGTGGTTGTGAAGCCGACTTCTTGTCCTTCCAATGCCGCTTCGATTTTGGGAAACGTGTTGTCATAGCCGCCGTGCAAATACGAGGTGGGTTCTTGCGCTTTGTCCAGCAACTGGCCTTGCGCATTCGTCACTTTGTAGAGCATGGTGACGACGGTGTTTTGGGTGATTTTCATGGGGGTGGGCCCGTTTTTCAAATAAAGAATTGTCGCTGAAGCGCACGGTGGTTTGTCACCTCTGGAGTCTGGGGCCAGTGCTTTAAACGAGCGTCAGTTTAGCCACACTCAGCGCCAGCCATTTCACGCCGTGGCGCGGAAAATTCACCTGCGCTCGCGCATCGGCCCCGATGCCTTCTACGGCCAGCACTTTGCCTTCACCAAACTTGGTGTGAAACACCTGCAATCCCGCGCTGATGCCATGCTCAGGCGGCGCTTTTTGAACGGGCACTGGAGGGCTTTTGTAGGTTTCGGTGCTCAGACTGCTTTGGCCCCATGCGGGTCGGGCGTGGCGGCTTTGTGCCGGGGTCTGCCCCCATGCGCCTTGGCCCCACGACGAGCCGGTGCCGCCTGCAGTGCCGCTGGCCCCCGCTGCCGTGCCCAAGTTTGAGAAACCCGCTTGCTTGGGAGTGATCCATTTCAAACAGGCTTCTGGCAATTCGTCCAGAAACCGGCTGCGCAAGTTGTAGCGCGTTTGGCCATGCAGCATGCGGGTTTGCGAATGGCTCAAATACAGCCGTTTGCGTGCCCGCGTGATGGCCACATACATCAAGCGGCGCTCTTCTTCCAGGCCGTCAAAGTCGTTCATGGCGTTTTCATGCGGGAACAAGCCTTCTTCGAGCCCAGTGATGAACACCGCATCAAACTCCAAACCCTTGCTGGCGTGCACCGTCATGAGCTGCACCGCATCTTCACCCGCTTGGGCTTGGTTGTCGCCCGCCTCGAGTGAGGCGTGGGTTAAGAAAGCCGCCAGCGGACTCATGATGACGCCGTCTTCCGAAAACTCATCCAAGTTGCCGTTGCCCGCCGCGGCGTCATCGCTCAAGCCTTGGCTGACAGGGCTTTGCGACAAATTTTGGGGCAGCGCGATGGCGCTGCGGCCAAAGCCTTCTTGCGTCACAAAACTCTCTGCAGCGTTGACCAATTCTTCCAAGTTTTCTACCCGGTCAGCGCCTTCTTTTTCAGCGCGGTAGTGTTGAATCAAGCCGGTTTTGTCGAGCACCAAATCTATGATTTCGCGCAACGTCAAGCCCTCAGACTGTTCACGCATCACATCAACCATGGCCACGAAGGCTGCCAAGTTGGCTCCGGCTTTGCCCGTGGTGGCACTCACGGCATCGTGCAAAGAACAGCCCACGGCACGGGCGGCGTCTTGCAATTGCTCGATGCTGCGGGCGCCAATGCCGCGCGGTGGAAAGTTGACCACCCGCAAAAAACTGGTGTCGTCGTTGGGGTTCTCCATCAAGCGCAAATAGGCCAGCGCATGCTTGATTTCGGCCCGCTCAAAAAAGCGCAAACCGCCATACACACGGTACGGAAAACCGGCATTGAACAAGGCCGTCTCAAGCACCCGGCTTTGGGCGTTGCTGCGGTACAGCAGGGCAATTTCTTTGCGCTCAAATTGGTCTTGCTTGACCAACTGCCGCAACTCCTCGACCAACCACTGCGCCTCGGCAAAGTCAGACGGCGACTCGACCACACGCACCGGCTCGCCGGCCCCTTGGTCGGTGCGCAGCGTCTTGCCCAGGCGGGTTTTGTTGTGGCTAATGAGGTGGTTGGCCGAATCGAGGATGTTGCTGAAGCTGCGGTAGTTTTGCTCGAGTTTGATTTGGTTCTTGACCTGAAACTCGCGCACAAAGTCGGCCATGTTGCCCACCCGCGCACCGCGAAACGCGTAGATGCTTTGGTCGTCATCGCCCACCGCCAAGATGGCGCATTCGCTGCCCTCTCCCGGCAGCCCGGCCAGCTGTTTGAGCCACGCGTATTGCAGCTTGTTGGTGTCTTGAAACTCGTCCACCAAGATGTGCCGAAAACGGCGGCGGTAATGCTCGCGCACATGGGCGTTGTCGCGCAGCAACTCAAACGAGCGCAGCATCAACTCGCCAAAATCCACCACGCCTTCGCGCTGGCATTGCTCTTCGTACAACTGGTACAGCTCAACCTTGCGGCGGGTTTCGTCGTCACGCACCGGCACTGCCGCTGGGCGTTGGCCGTCTTCTTTGCAACCCGCAATGAAATACTGCAATTGCTTGGGCGGAAAGCGGTCTTCATCGACATTGAATTGCTTGCACAAGCGTTTGATGGCCGACAACTGGTCTTGCGTATCCAAAATCTGGAAGGTCTGCGGCAAACCGGCCAATTGAAAGTGGGCGCGCAAAAAACGGTTGCACAGGCCATGAAACGTGCCAATCCACATGGCATTGACATTGACCGGCAACATCGACTGCAAGCGCAGCTTCATTTCTTTGGCGGCCTTGTTGGTGAAGGTCACGGCCAAGATGCCGCCCGGCGAAACCTGCGAGGTTTGCAGCAGCCACGCGATGCGGGTGGTCAGCACCCGCGTTTTGCCCGACCCTGCGCCCGCCAAAATCAAAGCATGCTCGGCAGGCAAGGCCACAGCCCGGTATTGCGCCTCATTGAGTTGGGCCAACAAGGGGGAAGTGGGGGGCGTGGAGGAGTCAGACAGCATAGGCAGCGATTGTAGAAGCCGAGGTGTTTGGCCTGCGCAACAAGTCGTCAGGCAATCCGGGTAGAATCAGCCACCGGGCCCAAGATTCTTGCGCCCGGTTTTTTTTTGCCCAAGGTCTGCAACGGACCTGCCCTCAGGCAAATGAAACCGGCCAAGCCAAGCGCTCATTCGTTCCTTTTAACGATTCCTTTTTGGAGCTTGGTTTTCTCATGGAAATTTTTGATTACGACAACATCTTGCTGCTGCCACGCAAATGCCGCGTGGAAAGCCGTTCAGAGTGCGACGCTGGCGTCGAATTGGGTGGCCGCAAGTTCCGCTTGCCGGTGGTCCCTGCCAACATGAAAACGGTGGTGGACGAGTCCATTTGCCTGTGGATGGCCAAAAACAACTACTTTTATGTGATGCACCGCTTTGATCTGGACAACGTCCAGTTTGTGCGCGACATGCATGCCAAGGGCGTTTACGCCTCGATCTCGCTGGGCGTGAAAGCGCCCGACCGCGCCACGGTGGACCAATTGGCCGCCGAAAACTTGGTGCCTGAGTTCATCACCATCGACATCGCCCACGGCCATGCCGACAGCGTGCGCGACATGATTGGCTACATCAAGGGCAAACTGCCCAAGAGCTTCATCATCGCCGGCAACGTGGCCACGCCGGAAGCCGTGATTGATTTGGAAAACTGGGGCGCCGATGCCACCAAAGTGGGCGTGGGCCCCGGCAAGGTTTGCATTACCAAGCTCAAGACCGGTTTTGGCACCGGCGGCTGGCAGTTGTCAGCGCTCAAGTGGTGCGCCCGTGTGGCGACCAAGCCGATCATTGCCGATGGCGGTATCCGCAGCCATGGCGACATTGCCAAGAGCATTCGCTTTGGTGCCAGCATGGTCATGATTGGCTCGCTGTTTGCCGGCCACGAAGAGTCGCCCGGCAAGACCGTTGAGGTCGATGGCGAGATGTTCAAGGAGTACTACGGCTCAGCGTCTGACTTCAACAAAGGCGAATACAAGCACGTGGAAGGCAAGCGCATTTTGGAGCCGATCAAAGGCAAGCTGGCCAACACGCTGATTGAGATGGAGCAAGACGTGCAAAGCTCGATCAGCTACGCGGGCGGCACCAAGCTGATGGACATCCGCAAGGTGAATTACGTCACATTGGGCGGCGACAACGCCGGCGAACATTTGTTGATGTAAGGCGTGAGGGTGCGCACTGGCTTTGGTGCCGGCGCATTTGACATCAAGGGGAGCCTAGGGCTCCCCTTTTTTGTCTCAATCGACCAGTGCGCCCTTCACGAACTCTCGAAACACCGCCATCACCGGCAATTCGGTGCGCCCCGCCAGCGTGATCAGTCCCAAGCGGGCCCCCGCACGAAAAGGCGGGTCGAGTGACAACTCCACCAAAGAGCCATCGGCCAAACCCTCGCGTGCGGCCCCCACAATGCCCAAATAAATCGCATCGGTCTGCCGTACCACTTCAATCAGGCTGGCAATGTCCTCGCATTGCAAGGTGGTCATTTGCGCCGGATTGGCGCGCGGGCCAAAGTGGTCCACCAAGATGCGGGCCACCTCTTGCGACAAGGGTGTGGAGCCCATGGGGTAGTCCAACAAGGCCTCGAAGGGCACCCGTTTGCGCTTTTTGACCAACAAGGGGTGGCCTTGTCGGCAGACAAAGCCGGCGCGCATCTCGGCCATGAACTCGATGTTCAAATCAGGCGCAGCGTCGACCCGGCGCAGATCGACCACCAAGGCGTCAAATTGGCGCTCTCGCAGTTGCATCAACTGCAACTCGGTGGCCCCTCTCGATACGGCGACATGCACGGTGGGGTGGTGCTCGGCCATATAGCGCAGCCATGGTGTCATCAACATCACCCCCGGCCCCGAGCCCAAGCCCACCCGCAAACTGCCCAGGCCCCCCTGCTGCAACAACGCGGCGCCTTGCTGCAACTCTTTGGCTTCGTGAACGATGCGCTGGGCACGTTTGAGCACCAGTTGCCCCAGCGGCGTTAACTCGTTCTTTTTGCCCACCCGGTCCACCAGGGGGCCGCCCAAATCCTCTTCCAGCACCTGAATGCTGCGGCTCAAAGCCGACTGGGTGATGTGCAGCTTTTCTGCGGCCCGGCTAAATGAGCCGGTCTCAGCGAGCGCCAACCAATGGGCAAGGTGTTTCAGGTTCATGCATTCACTTTATGAATGAAAATCAGAAATATAAGTCATTGGACACATGAATTTCAAGTTCTTACGATGCCAACATGGTTGTCAACCATGCCCAAAAACACAGGAGACCTTCATGAACTTCAAAACACTTCTCGGCAGTTTGCTCGTTGCAGTTGGTGCTTTCGGCACAGCGGGCGCTCAAACTTACCCCAACAAAACCATCAATTTGGTGGTGCCCTACCCCGCAGGCGGCCCGTCTGACTTTTTTGCCCGCAAGCTGCAACCCGATGCAGCCACGAAACTGGGCCAAACCATGATCATCGAAAACTTGGGCGGTGCCGGCGGCTCCATTGGCCTGAGCAAAGTGATCAACTCACCCGCCGACGGCTACACCTTGAGCTTGGGCAGCCCCATGGAATTGGTGCTGGCGCCCATGGCCATTCAAGGCGTCAAATACAAGTCTGAAGACTTCAAGTTGGTGGCGCAATTTGCCACCACCAACACCATCTTGGCGGTGCGCAACTCGCTGAATGTCAAAACCGTCGATGAACTGTTGGCCTTGGCCCGCAAAAACCCCAACACGCCCTTGAGCTATGGCAGCGTGGGCCCCGGATCGCTGTACCACCTGATTGGCGAAAAGTTCACGCAACTGACCAAAGTACAGACGCTGCATGTGCCCTACAAAGGCATCGCCCCCTTGCTGAACGACCTGATGGGCGGCCAAATCGACATGGCCTTTTTGCCCATGGCAGGCTCGATTCCCCAAACCCTCATTGACGGCAAGATCCAAGGTTTGGCCGTGACCTCCAAAACGCCGCATCCGTTGTTCAAGCAGTTCCCTGCCATGGCCGCCATGAAGGGCTTGGAGTCGATGGAATTTGACATCTGGGCCGGCGTGCAAGTGCACAAAAACACCCCCGATGCGGTGGTCAACAGCTTGAACAAAGCGTTTTATGCAGCGGCAGAAATGCCCGATAACCGCAAAGCGCTGGAAAGCAGCGGCAATGTGGTCTTGCCCTCACGCACACCGACCGAGTTGGCACGCGTTTACCAAACCGAAATTGAGCGCTACCGCGCCATTGCCAAGTCGATCAATCTGCAACCCCAATAAGCCACAGGGACTGCCCATGAACGCCCCCAGCGATGCTTTTTTGCACCACAAACTGCAAGCCTTGCAGAGCCAAGCCGATGAGTTCATCGCGGTTCGCCGCGACATTCACCGGCACCCTGAAATGGGCTACAAGGAGTACCGCACCAGCGATTTGGTTGCACAACAGCTGAGCGCTTGGGGCTATCAGGTCACGCGGGGCTTGGGCGGCACGGGGCTGGTGGGGCAACTCAAAAAGGGCACGGGTGAGCGCAGCATCGGCATTCGCGCCGACATGGATGCGCTGCCCATCGACGAGGCCACTGGCCTGTCTTACGCCAGTTGCAACGTGGGCATCATGCACGCTTGCGGCCACGACGGGCACACCGCCATGTTGCTGGCAGCTGCCAAACATTTGGCGCAACACGGCCAGTTTTCGGGCACGTTGAATGTGATTTTTCAACCCGCCGAAGAAGGCTTAGGGGGCGCGAAAAAAATGATGGAGGACGGCCTGTTCAAGCAGTTCCCGTGCAACGCCATTTTTGCCATGCACAACATGCCGGGGCAACCGCAAGGTCACTTGGTGTTGCGCGATGGCTCGGCCATGGCCTCTTCGGACAACGTGACCATCACCTTGCATGGCAAAGGCGGGCATGGTGCCATGCCCCACTTGTCGGTCGACCCGGTGGTGGCTGGCTCGGCCATTGTGCTGGGGCTGCAAAGCATTGTGGCGCGCAACATCGACCCACAACACATGGCCATCATCACGGTGGGCGCGTTCAATGCGGGGGTCGCCAACAACGTGATTCCCCAAACCGCCACCCTGCGCTTGAGCGTGCGCTCGCTCGACCGCGAGGTGCGGGTCTTGCTCGAACAACGCATCTGTGAGTTGGTCCAGGCGCAAGCCACAAGTTATGGGGTGACGGCTGAAATCGACTACCAACGCGGCTATCCGGTGCTGGTCAACCACTTGGCCGAAACCGACTTTGCACGCGCAGTGGCTGAAGAATTGGTCGGCGCGGACCGCGTGGTGCGGCAAGGCCGCGCCTTGAACGGCAGTGAAGACTTTGCCTTCATGCTCGAGGAAGTGCCCGGCAGCTACGTGCTGATTGGCAACGGCGATGGCACCGGGGACGGACACGGCGCATGCATGGTGCACAACCCGGGCTACGATTTCAATGACCACAACGTGGCCATTGGCTCTGCGTTTTGGTCGCTCTTGGTCGAGCGTTATTTGCCAGTTTGATTTTTGTCCGCTTCAGCAGCCCTGCCCGGCGCGATGTGCGCAGGCAGGCGCGAAGCGCAAGGCTCAGAGCTGAACCATGGTTTGGGCCAGCTGGTACAAGCGGCTGCTGGGGCGCGTGAGGTCGGTCACCACGCTGAAGTGGTTCAAACCCGGCAACGCTTCGCACACCGGCACGGTCTTGGGGCCCCAAGCTTGGTGAATCAAGCGGTTTTGCCGCAAAAACTCGGCGCTCTCGTCGCCCCCGACCACGGTGTACAACACCCCTTGCCGTGGGCGCTGCCAACGGGCCGGACTGGCCATGCGCACATGGGCTGGCGTGAGGCGCAAATCGCCTTGCACAAATGGCGTTTTGCGCACGGGCTCAAGGTCAAACAACCCAGAGATGGACAGCGATTTGCGCACCAAATGCGGCGGCAAATCCGCCCCCACTTTTGTCCAATCACAAGCCAGCAACATGGCCGCCAAATGCCCACCAGCTGAGTGGCCAATCACGGTGATGTTGTCGGGGTCGCCGCCATGCGCTGCAATGTGCCGCCAGACCCAAGCAGTGGCTTTGGCCATTTGCAAGGCAATGTCGGGCACCGTGACAGGCTGCGCATCGGTGCCCGGACACAAGGCGTAATTGACCACCACCCCACAAGCCCCCATGTCGTGCAAGGCCGGTGCCACAAAGGAGTGGTCAGATTTGTCCAAGCTGCGCCAATAGCCACCATGAACAAAGATCACCACGGGCGCTTTGGCTTGTTTTGCCGGAAAAATATCCAGCGTCTCATTGGGCCCGTCGCCATAGCGCACATCGAGCAATGGGTTCAGTCGCTCGCGGGCTTGCACCGAGGCTTGGCCCCAATGCGCGAAATGGTCGGCAAAGTCAGGCACCAAAGCCCGGTTGTTGTACATGCGGTCATGCCAAGCAGCATCTTGATGGGCCACAGGAGTCTCCTTGCTTAGATTTTCATTTCGAGGCGCAGCTGAATATTGCGCCAATTTTTATCGGTGGTTTGAGAGGTTACAGACTTTCCATCACTGCTATAGGTCGAGCCAGTCAGGTAGTTGCGCGGTAGTAAATTGCTCACCGAAAAACGCAGGCCAGTGGCGGCTGACACGCGCCACACCCCGTACACATCGACCACCCGCTTGATGCCTTGGTAAGACAACTGCTCTTGGCTGCGCCGCGTTTCGTAATCGGGGTTCCAATTGACATTGCCGCCCAGCGTCAAGGGCAGGCTGCGCACGCGGTAATCCGCGCCCAAGTTGGCCGTCATATCGGGCTGCTGGTCCAGTCGGTTGTCGGGGCCCGGTACATCCTTGACCTTCGAACGGAAGAAGCTGATGTTGCTGCGGATGTCGACCGGCAAGGCCTCGGGCCACGCTTGGTTCAGGCGAAACTTGGCTTCGAGCTCAATACCTTGGGTGGTGGCATCGCCCACGTTCAGGGGTGTTGAAACATAGCGCTGAGAAGATGACCAAGTCACGGTTTGCAAGCGCGTTTGGTAACGGATCAGGTCGTTGATGTCACGGTAAAACACATTGGCGCTCAGCACGCCACCACCATCCAAATAACGTTCAAAACCGAGGTCGATGCCGGTGGCTAACTCGGGCAGTAATTCGGGGTTGCCTTTGCGATCGGGCTGAGTTGGATCGTTTCCACCTGTCGTGGGGTAGTCTCGCGAATAGCGCAATGGGGCCACCAAGTTGTACAGCGTGGGGGTTTTGTAGCTGCGTGTCAGGCTCATGCGAATTTGGTCGCGCTTAGCAGGGTCCGGCTTCCACATGGCATGCAGCAACGGTGTCCACACCTGGCTTTTGTTGCGCTTCAGCGCATCGCTCACTTCGCCTTCGGTCAAGATACTTTCGTAACGCAAGCCGGCATAAGCCGACCAGTGCCGGTTGATCTTGAACTCGTCTTGGGTGTAGGCCGCCCAGCGCGCCGTGCGGGCTTGCAGGTTGCCACTCTCATCCCCGGCCCCGGAGCTGGCTTCTTCGACACGCCGAACACCCTCGTACTCCATCCCGCTGACCCACTGGTGCCCGTTGTCCAGCACCCGCGTCCATTTGCCATTCAAACTCGCCATGCGGTCGGTGAAACGCTGCTCATCCAACGCATTGGCCAACAAGGTTGTACTGTTGACCACCGTTTGCTCGATGCGCTGGTCGTAGGTGGAATGGGCCCCACCAAACCGCAACTCCAGTCGGTCATCGGCCGACAGGCGCTGGCTCCATTGGCCATTCAAGCGGGCCGAGGTGTAACGGCTTTTGTTGTCGGTGAGTGCGGTGTCGGTGATACTGGCCGAAGACATGGGCCGTGCATCGATTTGGCCTTGAGCGGCGTAATCGGAATAAATGACAAAAGGGGTCAAGGTCAGGCTTTTGCCTTGCTCGCCTTTCCATTGCAAACGGGCATTGGCATGCAACCCTTGGCGGTGACCCACCGATTGAGTTATGCGCTCTTGATGACGTGCGGGACTGACATAAGTTGAGTTACTTTCGGTCACGCTCTCGTCAGGGCGCCGACTGTCCATGGCCGAGAGGGTGAAAGTGCCGGTCATGGGCTCGGTCTTGAGGTTGCGCACCCAATTGAGTTGGTTTGAGCCCTGCCCGTGTTCTTCACTGCGGGTGATTTTCAGGTCGTCGGGGTTGGCTTTTTGGCCTTCGCGCAGCACGATGTTGATGGTGCCCGCAATGGCCCGTGCGCCCGTTTCGGCGGTGGGTGCGCGCAAGATCTCGA
>JBEGTA010000183.1:0-3106 GCA_041179665.1 Pseudomonadota bacterium | reverse complement strand
AAAACTTTGACGTTCAGCGTTTAATTTTTGAGCTGACTGGCCCATGAAAATCGTTCTCGCCTCCAACAACGCGGGCAAACTGGCGGAGTTGCAAACGCTTTTTGCGCCCTTGCACATGACGCTGGTGCGCCAGTCTGAGCTGAACATATCGGAGGCTGAGGAGCCCTTCAAAACCTTTGTCGAAAATGCCTTGGCTAAAGCGCGCCACGCTGCCATGCACAGTGGGCTGCCCGCTTTGGCCGACGATGCTGGGTTGTGCGTCGATGCATTCGATGGCCAACCCGGTGTGGACACCGCTTACTACGCCACCCGTTTTGGATTTGCCAAAAGCGACGACAACAACGTGACCGCTTTGTTGCAACAAATGCAAAACATCGACAACCGTCGCGCCGCCATGGTCAGCACCTTGGTGGCTGTGCGCAGTGCCGATGACCCCGAGCCCTTGATTGCCGTTGGCCGTGTGGTGGGCGAGATCACGCGAGAGCGGTTGGGGACCAACGGTTTTGGCTTCGATCCGGTGATGATTTTGCCCGAATTTGGCCAGACCTTTGCCCAACTGCCCACCGAGGTCAAAAACGCCAACAGCCACCGAGGCCGTGCAGCGCAAGCCATGTTGGCCATGATGCGCGAGCGCTGGATGAACGGCGTTTGAATTGCCCATGAGCGACATGTTGGACCCGTTGCACGCCATGCGGCCAGGGCTGTTGCAGTTGAGTGCATTACCTCCTTTGTCGTTGTATGTGCATTTGCCTTGGTGTATCAAGAAGTGCCCTTATTGCGATTTCAATTCGCACGAATTTCGAACCGGCACCGATGCGCCAAGCACGCAAGAAGCCTACATCGAAGCGTTGTTTGCCGACCTTGAAGCCAGCTTGCCCTTGATCTGGGGACGCAGCATTCAAACCGTTTTTTTGGGCGGCGGAACACCGAGTTTGTTTTCTCCAGAAGCCATTGACCGATTGGTCTCGGGCATTCGCGCCCGAGTGCGACTGGCTCCCGATGCCGAGCTGACCATGGAGGCGAATCCAGGCACTTTTGAGAAGGACCGTTTCAAAGCTTTTCATCAGGCCGGTATCACCCGCTTGTCGATTGGGGTGCAGAGTTTTGACAATGCGCACTTGAAAGCATTGGGGCGTGTGCACGATCGAGACCAAGCGCTGGCGGCCGTGAGCGAAGCGGCACAGGTCTTCAACACCTTCAATTTGGATTTGATGTACGCCTTGCCAGGCCAGACCTTGCAAGGGCTAACCCAAGACATTCAAACTGCGCTGTCATTTGCGCCGCCGCACATCTCGATTTACCACCTGACGATTGAGCCCAACACGGTGTTTGCCAAGTTTCCGCCGGCCTTGCCTGAAGACGATTTGGCCTACGAGATGATGGACCGCATCACCGAGTTGACGGCCACTGCTGGCCTGAACCGCTACGAAGTGTCAGCTTATGCCCAGCCAGGACATGCCTGCGCGCACAACTTGAACTATTGGCAGTTTGGTGATTACTTGGGCATTGGCGCTGGGGCGCACAGCAAGCTCAGCTTTGCGCACCGTGTGGTGAGGCAGGTGCGTTACAGAGAGCCTGCGCTTTACATGCAGCAGGCCATGAAGGGTGAGCCTGTCACGCAAAACACCGAGGTGTCACGACAAGATTTGCCCTTTGAGTTCATGCTGAACGCGCTGCGTCTGAAGGACGGCTTCAACCTGACAGACTTTGTGGAGCGCACGGGCCTGGCCATGACCAGCATTCAGCAAGGCTTGCAAGAGGCAGAAAAGAAGGGCCTGATTGGCCGCGATTTGCACCGCGTTTGGCCCACCGAAAAAGGCTTTGATTTTTTGAGCGACCTGCAGGCGCTTTTTTTGTCCGAAGCAGACTGAACTGCGGCGGACGGCGTCAAAAAGTTTTGAGCTTGAACCGACTGAGCAACAACTTGAAGGCGTACATCATCATCAGGGCGCCGATGGCATCGCCGATGAACATGGGCCAAACATCAACCCAAATGTTCAGATCACTTTGATCTTCAAAAAGCCAAAGAACGTTGTGTGTGATGGCGTTGGCGGCCGCAAACAGCAAGGTGAAATTGAGCAGCCGTTGCGTGGTCAGGCCTTGTAAAAGCGTGAAGGGGGGTTGGCCTTTGGCGAGAAACTTCATCAACAGATAAGGCGTCATGCCCGAGACGATGCCATTGAGAAAAATGGGATCAATTTCCTCAAAGAAATTGACGCCATCCAGATACCAGGTCCCCAAGGTGATGCCGACCGCACCTGGAAGTCCCAAAATCAAGACCAAGATGATTCGGAATCCGGCAGGCAAAAAGATCCAATTGACCCCTTTTGTGTAGGTCAGCTCAGAAAAAATCCAGTCGTTGAAATGAAAGAAAGCCGCAAACAAAACGGCACTGCCCAAGGTCAGTAAGGTTGTTTCCAGGGCTTTCTGAACAACCACTTTCATGCCAATGGAGATTGATTCGCCTGTTGCATGGATTGCCCCAAGTGGCTGAAGTAGGCCAAGGTTCGCTCGGTGGGGATCAAGAATTTGGCGCGGCGGTCACCTTCCAAATTCAAAGTGCTCAGCATGTCTTTTTCACGCAATCGCGTGATGCGTTTGTGCAAGGTGGCCGGCGACCCTAAGTCAGCCAGCCCAATCGCTTCGCGAACCGTCATGGGTTGTTTTTCGTACCAACGCAAGACCACGGCTTCCAGCAAAGCGTGTTCGTTGGCGTCCATCTCCAGACCACCCGGCAAGGCTTGAATGACCTTTGCCAGTTGTAAAAAACGCAAATATGCCGAAGCAAATGGGGATTTTGATAGTTCCATACCGATGGATTTTATAGATTTAATGGCGAATTCGCTAGAAATCACTTCATTGTGGAAGTGGCATTAAAAATACAAAAAAATGCTCGAACTGTGAAACAGTAAATTATAATTATTATCAATTTTGCTAATTCGACTTTAGAAGGATTCAACATGTTCGACAGCGCAGCCGCCATTGGGGTCATCCTGGGCTCAGCTTGGTTCACCTTGGTGCCAGAACCCACAGTGGTCAACAAAGAAACTGTCACGGTTTCGTACATGACCGATGTGCACAACAAAGAGTGGGATCTGTCGTTGAC
>JBEGTA010000182.1:0-8457 GCA_041179665.1 Pseudomonadota bacterium | reverse complement strand
GGCCACGTCGCACCGGAAGCTGCTGCTGGCGGCACCATTGCGTTTGTGCAAGAGGGTGACAGCATCACCATCGATGCACACAAGCTGGTGTTGGAGCTGAATGTTCCGGCAGCAGAAATTGCCAAGCGCCGTGAAGGCTGGACAGCACCGGCACCGCGCTACACGCGCGGCGTGCAAGCCAAATTTGCCTTCAACGCTTCGAGTGCCAGCAAAGGTGCTGTGCTCGACCTGTTTTGAAGCACGGCTGAACTTCTGACGCTCACAAAAAAGCCGCTTTTCAGCGGCTTTTTTGATGGCTTGGTGGCCGGGTCATGGCGGAAAATGAAGTAACTTCACAGCCTCCAAGCCCGCCTTCAAGGCCTTTGCAAATTACAAACCAATGGCGGCGATGCCGGCTTTGGCGATTTGTGCGTCTTCAGGAGACTTCACGCCACTGACGCCGACGGCACCCAAACAATGGCCGTCTTTCATGATGGGAACGCCGCCTTCCAGCATGCCTTTGATGGTTGGGGCAGACAAAAAGGAGGTACGGCCACCATTGATGACATCCTCGTAGCCTTTGGTTTCGCGGCGACCCAGCGCAGCGGTGTGGGCTTTGGCGGGGGCGATGTGCGAGGACACGGGCGCGGCACCGTCCAAACGCGCGAAATGCAACAAATGGCCTCCGGCATCGACAATGGCGATGCTCACAGCCCAGTTGTTTTTGATCGCTTCAGCCTCGGCAGCGGCGGCAATGGCTTTGACATCGGAGAGTTCAAGAGTGGCTTGGGTTTTCATGGTTAAACAAGGCTCAGTTTTAAAAAACGCAAGCATACACGGGCTAACTGCCCTTGATCGCTGACTTTCAAGCAAAACTGCTTCACCCCGATACCCACATCAACTGTCGGAAATTACGCCAAGCTTGCAGCCTCGCCCTACAATGGCGACACCCTGAAATCAGGGTTTGAACAGGAGAAAATCATGAGCGACCTTCGCACACTGAACACCACGGACTGGGGCCACGGCTCCGATTTGGTCACGCGCAACCGCGTACTGCGCAACACCTACTGGCTGCTGGCCTTGAGCTTGTTGCCCACCGTCTTGGGCGCTTGGGTGGGCGTGACCACCGGCATCACCGCCTCGATGGGCGGCGGTATGGGGCTGATCGTTTTCCTGGTCGGCGCCTTTGGTTTCATGTTTGCCATCGAAAAGACCAAAAACTCGGCCGCTGGCGTGCCGGTGTTGTTGGCCTTTACCTTCTTCATGGGCTTGATGCTCTCGCGCATGATTGCCATGGTGCTGGGCTTCAAAAACGGCTCTGAGCTGATCATGACTGCCTTTGCCGGTACGGCGGGTGTGTTTTTCGTGATGGCCAGCTTGGCCAGCACCATTAAGCGTGACCTCTCAGGCATGTCTAAATGGCTGTTTGTGGGTGCCTTGGCCATCATGATTGGCGGCATCATCAACGTGTTTGTCGGCTCCACTGTCGGCATGATGGTGATCTCGGTCATGGCGATCGGTGTCTTCAGCGCCTACATGCTGTACGACCTGAAGCAAATCATTGACGGCGGCGAAACCAACTACATCAGCGCCACATTGGCTTTGTATTTGGACATCTTCAATGTGTTCCAAAGCTTGCTGGCTTTGTTGGGCATCATGGGCGGCGAACGCGAATAACGCGGTCACCTCTTCCCCCAAAAACAAAGGCTCCTACGGGAGCCTTTGTCATGGATGGGTTTGATTCTGGGTTTCTGGATTTCTGAGGTATGGAGCAACTCAGCTGCAGGCACTCAAGTCAAGGAACTAGGCCAGTTCAAACACCGCGACACTTTCCACGTGTGCGGTGTGCGCAAACATGTTGATCACCCCTGCGCTCACGCAGCGGTAACCGGCGCGGTGCACCAGCAAACCTGCATCACGTGCCAACGTGGCGGGATTGCAACTCACGTAAACAATGCGTTTGGGCGGTATCCAGCCTTGGCGCAAGTCGTGGTTCTCGTGCAGTTCGGCCAACGCTTTGCTCAGGGCAAATGCGCCTTCTCTGGGCGGGTCCACCAACCATTTGTCGGCCGTTCCATCGGCCACCAACATCTCAGGCGTCATGTCAAAGAGATTGCGTGCCACGAATTGTGTGGGCGCCAAAGCTTGTCCGGCAGCGCGATCGGCCTGATTGCGGGCGTAGTTTTCGCGAGAACGCGCCACCAAGGTTTCAGCGCCCTCAATGCCCAGCACTTGCCCAGCTTGTGTGGCGATGGGCAAAGTGAAGTTACCCAGCCCACAAAACCAGTCGATCACGCGCTCGTTCTTCTGCGCCTGCAGCAAACGCAGGGCCCGCGCCACCAGCACACGGTTGATGTAGGGGTTGACCTGGGTAAAGTCAGTCGGCCTGAAAGGCATCGTGATGCCAAAGTCGGGCAAGCCATAGGCCAGTTGCGCCCCGCCTTCATCGAGCAGATGCACTGTGTCGGGGCCTTTGGGTTGTAACCACCATTGCACCTGATGTTCTGCAGCAAAAGTGCGCAGCAACGTTTTGTCGGCCTCGCTCAAGGGCTCGAGGTGGCGCAAGACCAGCGCTGTGACTTGGTCCCCACAGGCCAGCTCAAGTTGCGGCAAGGTTTCTCTGGCTTCCATTTGCCCAATCAAAGCCCGCAAAGGCAGCAGCATTTTGCTGACATGCGCAGGCAAAACCGGGCACACCTTCATGTCGGCGATGTAACGGCTTTTTCGCTCATGAAAACCAATCAGCACTTCGCCTTTTTTGATGACATAGCGCACCGACAAACGTGCTCGGTAGCGGTAGCCCCAAGACGGTCCCTCTATCGGACGCATCATGGTTTCGGCCTTGACCTTGCCCAAGTGCCACAAGTTGTCTTCGAGCACACGTTGCTTAGCGGCCACCTGGGCAGACACCTCGAAATGCTGCATCTTGCAGCCCCCGCAAGCACCGGCATGCAAACCGAAATGGGGGCAACCCGAGCGCACGCGCTGAGAAGACTCGGCGTGAATGTGGCTCACTGTGCCTTGTTCAAAACTGTTCTTTTTGCGGTTAACTTGCACCGAGACCACTTCATAGGGCAACGCGCCTTCGATGAAGACCACTTTGCCATCGGGTCGCCTTGCGATGCCTTGGGCATCGATGTCCAAGGCATTCACGCGCAACCAGCCCTCAGGCAATTGGTGGTCGGCTGGGTTTTGGGCGTCAGTCAGGTCAGATGGGGAAGAAATGTCGTTTTCACTCATGCCCCAATTGTCTCAGCTTGCGAGCCGCAAACCGGGGGGCCAGCACTGCCCAGC
Organism: Pseudomonadota bacterium; assembly: GCA_041179665.1. Taxonomy (GTDB): domain Bacteria; phylum Pseudomonadota; class Gammaproteobacteria; order Burkholderiales; family Burkholderiaceae_C; genus Limnohabitans_A. The sequence goes on along the minus strand of JBEGTA010000182.1, from coordinate 5,184 downwards.
GCGTAAATTCAATGTGCTGGGCGAGTGAAGGCCAGGTGCTCAGCGCTGTGGCAACAGCGAGACTGGGTTCAAGGCTTTGCCAGCAGTATCGCGAATCTCAAATTTCAACTTGAACCCGTCTGCGTCGGTGTTGCCCATCTCGGCAATTTTTTGGCCCTTGGTCACCGTCTGATCTTCTTTGACCAAGAACTTGTCGTTGTGGCCGTAGGCGGTCAGATAACCGTTGTGTTTGATCAAGATCAGTTTGCCGTAGCCGCGCAGCGACTCGCCTACATAAGCCACCTTGCCGGCCTCTGCGGCCAAGACCGGATCGCCCTTTTTGCCAGCGATCTCAATGCCCTTGTTGCTGGCATCGAATTTGGTGACCACTTTACCCTGCGTGGGCCAAATGAACTGCATGCCGTTGCTCGCCACATTGGGCTTGTTGGCCAGCTCTTTTGCGGCTTCTTCCTTGTCTTGGGTGGTGGCAGCGTTGGGGCCCGTGGGCTGCACAGGTCGAACCACCACGCCCGATGTTTCCACCGAAGCGCCAGGTGGCGCGACGCGCAACACCTGTCCGACTTCGATCACGTCGGGGTTGGCCAAATTGTTCCAGCGCACCAAGTCACGCCAGCCCTGACCATGGTCCAGCCCGATTCGGGTCAAGGTGTCGCCACGCTGAACGGTGTAATAGCCCGGTGTACCCGCGTTTTCATTGCCCGGCTTGATGGGCGCATCTTGACCTTGGCTGACCGTTGGCGCTGGGCTCACCACTTGCGGTGGTGTCGCCCTGGGCTGGCTGGTGGGGCGCGCAGAAGTGCTTCGGTCCTCCACAGGGGCTGGCACACGCACAGAGGTGGTGCAAGCACTGAGCATCAGTGCGGCCAAGGCCAACACGAGGGGACGGAAATGGAAAATGGGAGTCATCGGGCTTTTCTGGTTCAGGCAACGCCTGATTTTAGAGGCACAAAGTGAACAGCTTCGAGCACTTGCCGATCGAAACCTTGCGCCGTCTTCTGAATGACCACCAATGCTTGGTGTCCGGCAGGGGTGATGGTCGGAGCAATCAAACGACCACCAACCGCCAATTGGTCTAACCAAGTTTGGGGCACCGCGTCGCCGCCGGCCGCCGAAATGATGCCTGCATAAGGGGCCCCTTTGGGGTAACCCAACATGCCGTCACCAAAAATCAAATGCACGTTGTGCAAGCGAAAGGGTCGCAAATTAGCTCGGGCTTTTTCGTGCAAGCCGCGCAAACGTTCAATGCTGTAGACCTCGGTAGCGACATGGCTCAGCACCGCGGCTTGGTAGCCACAACCCGTGCCAATTTCCAAGACACGGCCCAATTTGCCCGGCACGCCTTCACACAGCAATTCGATCATGCGCGCCACCACATTGGGTTTTGAGATGGTTTGGCCCAAACCGATCGGCAAACTGGTGTCTTCGTAGGCTTGGTTCACCAAGGCACTCTCGACAAATTGGTGCCGCTCAACCAAGCCCATGGCCTCCAGCACACGGGTGTCTTTCACCCCTTGTTCAGCCAACTTGCGGACCATGCGGGCCCTGACTGCCCCAGAGTCCAAACCCAGCCCCGATACGCGGGCCATGCTGCTGGCTGCAGTTGAAGGATTAGCCCCTCGCGATGCGGAAAGTGCAGTGGACTGAGCCGAGGAACGTGCTGTGGGAGCGGCCGTATTTCTTGCGCCGGTCATTGGCGCGGTGCGTGGTGTCGTTCGCGACGTAGGAAGCACTGGGGCTTGAGCTGCGGTGGTCGCGGTGGTTTTCTTCGCAGGACTGGACGCCCCAGTTTGCGACAACTTGACAGGAAAACCTGGACGCTGACTCATGGCGTGCCCTTTGTCGCCAACCGATTCAGGGTGTCGGCCCAACGGTCAATATTTGCATGGTCGGTCAAGTCCACTTTGAGCGGAGTCACCACCACATGGCCCAATTGGGCGGCATGGAAATCGGTGCCTTCACTGTCATCCATGGCCGGCCCCGCATTGCCAATCCAATACATGGTTTGGCCCCTCGGGTCGACTTGTGTGATGACCGGCTCTGCCGCATGGCGGCGACCAAGGCGCGTCATTTGTGCGGGCTTGATGTCACCCAGCGGCAAGTTGGGAATATTCACATTCAACAACCAAGGTCGTGCGTTCACCAAGTTGTCGGCCTGCATTTGCAACACCATCGATTTGACCGTGGCCGCTGCCGCATCGAGGTGCGCCCAACCCTTGTCAATTTGCGACACCGCGATGGCAGGGATACCGAACAAATAGCCCTCCATGGCCGCGCCGACAGTGCCTGAATACAGCGTGTCGTCGCCCATGTTGGCGCCGTTGTTGATGCCCGATATCACCAAATCAGGTCGGTAACCCAACAAACCCGTCAAGGCGATGTGCACGCAATCGGCCGGGGTGCCATTGACATACCGAAAGCCGTTGTCGGCGCGGTGCACATACAAAGGCGTGTGCAACGTCAAGGCGTTGGATTTGGCACTGTTGTTTTGCTCGGGCGCCACCACTTCCACATCGGCAATGGTTTTGAGCGCCTCATACAGGGCCACGATGCCCTCGGCGCGAAAGCCATCGTCGTTGGAGATGAGAATTTTCATGCTGTGCCCTTGTCTAAGTCTTGAATTGTAGGGCGCAGGCCCCTGCTTTCGCAGGGTCGAAGCGAGATTTGTCGCCCATCAATTTGGTCGCTCGGGGGACATGGCCAAAGCCCTGTCTGTCCCTAAGATGCCAGCCCAAGAACCTGTGCACTCCAAGGAGAAAAAACAATGCAAGCCTGGCTTTGTGAAAACCCGGTCGGAATCGACGCCCTGACATGGAAAGAATTGCCCACACCCACACCGGGGGCTGGACAAGTGCTGCTTCAAATTCAGGCTGCCAGCTTGAACTTCCCTGATTTGTTGATTGTTCAAAACAAATACCAAATGAAACCCGAACTGCCGTTTGTGCCTGGCTCGGAATATGCCGGCGTGGTGCAAGCTGTGGGCGAAGGCGTGACCCACCTGAAAGTGGGACAGACGGTGGCTTGCTTGTCCGGCACAGGCGGGTTTGGCACCCACACCTTGGCCCCCGCCAAGCTCTGCATGCCCTTGCCTGCGGGGTTTCCTGCTGTCGATGGCGCCGCCTTCATCATGACCTACGCCACTTCACACCACGCCCTGATGGACCGCGCTGCTCTTCAAGCGGGCGAAACAGTGCTGGTGTTGGGTGCAGCAGGTGGCGTGGGCACTGCAGCCATTCAAATCGCCAAAGCGGCGGGGGCCAAAGTCATTGCCGCAGCGTCCACCGACGAAAAATGTGCGCTGTGCACCAAGCTGGGTGCAGATGCCACCGTGAATTACACCCGCGATAACTTGCGCGAAGCCCTCAAAGTGCTGACCGAAGGCCGTGGCCCCGATGTGATTTATGACCCGGTGGGCGGTGATTTGGCCGAGCCGGCTTTTCGGTCCATCGCCTGGCGCGGTCGCTATTTGGTGGTGGGGTTTGCAGGCGGGCCAATTCCTGCCCTGCCCTTGAATTTGCCCTTGCTCAAAGGCGCTTCGTTGGTGGGTGTTTTTTGGGGTGACTTTGCCAAACGCGAGCCACAAGCCAATGCCGCCATGATGGGCCAGTTGGCCCAGTGGTACGGTCAAGGCAAGATCAAGCCCGTGATTGACCGCACGATGCCCATGAAAGACCTGAAAGACGCCTACAGCCTGATGGGCTCGCGCAGTGTCAAAGGCAAGTTGGTGATGGTCAACTGAGCCGCACATCTGCGGGCCAATCGCAGTTCGTTAACCCATAAAAAAAGGAGACCTGAACGGTCTCCTTTTTTTTGGTCACAGGCCAGTGCCTGATGTGCTCAACTGGCGGTGGCCTCTTCAGGCTCAGCTGGTTCTGAACGAGACGCACGTCCCTCTTTTTTCGGGTTGGGCGTGATGTCCAGCTGCACTTCGCTCTTGTCGTCGATGTCCACTGTAAGGCGACCGCCTTCGGTCAAACGGCCAAACAGCAATTCATCGGCCAAGGCCTTGCGAATGGTGTCTTGAATGAGACGTTGCATGGGGCGAGCGCCCATGAGCGGATCAAAACCTTTCTTACCCAAGAACTTGCGCAAGGCATCAGTGAAGGTGACTTCGACCTTTTTCTCGCCCAACTGCTGCTCGAGTTGCAAGAGAAACTTGTCGACCACCCGCAAGATGATTTGTTCATCCAAGGGCTTGAAGCTGACCATGGCGTCCAAACGGTTGCGAAACTCGGGGGTGAACAAGCGTTTGATGTCGCCCATTTCGTCCCCAGCTTGGCGCGGGTTGGTGAAGCCAATGGTGGCTTTGTTCATGGTTTCAGCGCCGGCATTGGTGGTCATGATGATGATCACGTTGCGGAAGTCGGCCTTGCGTCCGTTGTTGTCGGTCAAGGTGCCGTGGTCCATGACCTGCAACAGCACGTTGAAAATGTCCGGATGGGCTTTTTCAATTTCGTCCAACAACAACACGCAGTGGGGTTTCTTGGTCACGGCTTCGGTCAACAAACCGCCTTGGTCAAAGCCCACGTAGCCCGGAGGCGCACCGATCAAACGGCTCACCGCATGGCGCTCCATGTACTCAGACATGTCAAAGCGGATCAACTCAATGCCCAAAATGTAGGCCAGTTGTTTGGCCGCCTCGGTCTTGCCCACGCCGGTGGGGCCTGAGAACAAGAAAGATCCGATCGGCTTGTCTGTTTTGCCCAAGCCCGAGCGCGCCATTTTGACTGCCGAGGCCAACACTTCAAGCGCTTTGTCTTGGCCAAACACCACCGACTTGAGATCGCGCTCAATGGTTTGCAATTTGCTGCGGTCATCGTTGGACACATTGGCGGGCGGAATGCGCGCAATTTTGGCCACGATGTCTTCGATTTCGGTCTTGCCAATGGTCTTTTTGCGCTTCGAGGCCACCTGAATCCGCTGGGCGGCACCGGCCTCATCGATCACGTCAATGGCCTTGTCGGGCAGCTGACGGTCGTTGATGAATTTGGCAGACAACTCAGCTGCCGCCTGCAAAGCCGCAATGGTGTATTTGACGCTGTGGTGGTCTTCAAAACGGCTCTTCAGGCCTTTGAGAATGTCCACTGTTTCAGACACGGTGGGCTCGACCACATCGACTTTCTGGAAGCGACGTGACAGGGCGGCGTCTTTTTCGAAAATACCCCGGTATTCGGTGAATGTGGTGGC
>JBEGTA010000181.1:0-2502 GCA_041179665.1 Pseudomonadota bacterium | reverse complement strand
GTTTTGGCGCCGGCTTGCACCACAGGCGCGACCAACAAAGAGGTCCCCAGCATGAACTCGTCACAGTCCAGCAGGCATTGTTCGTCGTCTGGAAAGTTGTAAAACGTGGGTCGAATAATGGGCACCGCGTCGCGGCTGGCCACTTCAAAGCAGGCCCACAGGTAGGGCATGAGTCGGTAGCGCAACTCGATAGCAGAACGCACACCATCGGTCACCGAAGGGTGCATCCACGGCACGTTGCTCACATTGCCGGCTTTCCATGAGTTCATGACCATGCGCGGGTTCAAGGCGCACGATTGAACCCAGCGCACAAACAACTCGGGCTCGGGCAAGGGGCCATAAAAGCCGCCCACATCGTGACCGATGTTGAACATGCCGGACAGGCTCATTTGCAAGCCGGTGCGGATGTTCCACTTCAAGGTGGCCCAACTGGTGGTGTTGTCGCCAGACCAAGTTTGTGCGTAGCGTTGAATGCCCGGCGGGCCGGCGCGGGTGACCGTGAAGGCATGCTCTTGACCGCCTTGCTGGGCTTGCCATGCCAGTTGTGCTTCGAAGGTGGCGCGTGTCATGAGCAAAGCATGCAAGGGCCGTGAGCGGTGGATGGGCATGGGCTGCCCAAAGCCCGCGCTGATGGCGTCTTCGGCTGCAATGGCGTATTCGTTGTTGTCGTTCCAGCCGATCTCGATGCCTTTTTCGAGAATTTTTTCACGCAATTGCGATTGCCACCAGGCAATGGCTTGGGGCTTGGTGAAGTCCAGGTGCGCGCCTTGACCATCCCAATACGGTTCGACCACGGGGTCTTTTGAGCTTTCGTGCTCCACGAAGGCGTGGGCTTCTTTCAAGTCGGCATAAGCGGGGTGGTCGTCTAACAAACACGGCTTCAGGTTGGCCACCAAGCGCATGCCGGCCTGGTGAAACTTGGCGTTCACGGCTTGGGGGTCGGGAAACTTGCTGTGGTTCCAAGTGAACACATAACGCTGTTTGCCACGGCTGGAGTAACCCGAGCCATAGTGAAACGAAGAAATCGGCATGCGGTGCTGCTGGCATTCGTCGATGAAGCGGTCGAGTTGCTTTTGGGCATCGGGCGCATCGGCCAAGCCCATGGCCGTTTGCGCATAGCCCAAGGTCCAGCGCGGGGGCAAATGTGTGCCACCCACCAAGCGAACAAATTGGGCAATGACTTCGGCCGGTGTGCGTCCGGCCATGACATAACAATCCAAGTCGCCATCGTCGATGTCTACGCTGCGAAACAGACCGTGGTAGTTGTCGTGTTCGCAGCCCAAGTCAAAGGTGCAGGCCGACAAGGTGTCGTAATAGGTGCCGACCCATAAGCCCTGCAGGGTTCGGGTCAGCACAAAAGGCCAGTGCTTGTAGAGCGGATCGCCGCTCATGGGGTCATAGCCAATGGAGTCTTGCCCGAGGCATCGCAAGCGCCGTCCATGCAAATTCAAGGGGCCTGTTTTGTCACCCAAACCAAAATAATGTTCGCCCACATGCCGCACCACACTGTGCCGTACCAAGCCCGTGCGCCGTTCGTCCAAATAGGCACTGGTGACGCGGTCTTCCATCAGCACCGACTGGCTGCTCGGGTCTGACCAAATGGCCCGCACCGCACAACCCGGCCCACCCATGAGTTGCACCTGCAAGCGGCTGGTGCCCAGCTGGTTGCCCGCCACTTTGACTGCTGGGCGCTCAAAGCCCGCCAGACTGTCGCGTGAGCGGCCCTCCCAAGGCACATCGCCGTGCCCCTCAGGTGCGATTGACCAAGTGCGGGGTTCACGAAAACCATCGCGTGGCACCCAGCTCAGTCGGGCCATGGTGTCTGAGAGAAACACCACACGCAATTGGCCGCCATCGGCGAGGGCAGCGTGGGCATCCGACAGGGCGCCTCGCGGGTTCAGCACCCAAGCTTCTGAAGCCATGGGTTTCATGCGGCAGATCCTTCAATGCGTTGGCCTTGGGCGTCAAAGGCATGCAGGTGTTCGGCGCTCACGCGGATGTGCAGTGTTTGACCGCTTTGAATGGCGTGCTCGCCAGTGACCAAAATCTCTAGGCGATGGGCCTCACCCAAACGGGCTTGCACCAAGCGTTGCGAGCCCATGTATTCAGAAGTGATGACCTCCACACTGAGGCCTTGTCCCGCCTCGCACAGTTGCCAGTGCTCGGGACGAATGCCCACTTGGTCGGTGTGGCTGGGCAAACCACGCGTGAGGCCGCTGGCTCCATTCAGTGCCGAAAAGGGTAAAAAGTTCATGCGTGGACTGCCAATGAAGCCCGCCACAAAGGTGTTGCAAGGCCGCTGGTACAGCGCCTCGGGGCTGCCCACTTGTTCCACCCGGCCCGCACGCAAGACGACAATTTTGTCGGCCATGGTCATGGCCTCCACTTGGTCGTGCGTGACGTAAATCATGGTCGACTTGAGGCGCTGGTGCAGCTCGCGCAATTCGGTGCGCATCGAGACCCGCAGCTCGGCGTCGAGGTTGGACAAGGGCTCGTCGAACA
>JBEGTA010000180.1:0-2725 GCA_041179665.1 Pseudomonadota bacterium | reverse complement strand
CGGCCGTCATCTCCATGCGGTTGTTGGTGGTGTTCAACTCACCGCCAAAAAGCTCTTGAACATGCTGGCCTGACTGAAGGCGAACCCCCCAGCCCCCAGGTCCTGGGTTGCCTTTGCAGGCACCATCGGTATAGATTTCAACGTGACTCAAGTCTGTCTTTCGGGGCCGACTCACGGCCGAGCAAAGTGTCTGACCGTGCAATCGGCGCGGTCGCTGCAGCGGGCGATCGTACCGTGCGCCAGCGACGCCCATCGATCAAGCGTCCGCCGTGCACACGTTTGGTCGCCATCAACAAATAAACGCCACCCAAAATCGGGCACCAGCGTTGGCCCACCGCATCCATCCAGCTCATGCGCTGCATCCAACGCTCGCTGCCCAGCGCAGGGGTCCAGCCGCCAAAGCGGCTCACTTGAACTTCAAAGCCCAACAAGCGCAGCCAATCTCGCAAGCGACGATAGGCAATCAACGAAGACCCCCGCCATCCCCACAAGCTCATGGGGTTGAGCCCCGTGATCAAGACCTGCCCTTCAGGAATCAGCACACGCTCCACTTCTCGCAAACAGGCATGCGGGTCGGCTGATCGCTCCAAGGTGTGCGGCAACACCACCAAGTCCAAGCTGTCGGCCTGCCAGGGCCATGCCCGGCTGTCCAGCCAAAGGTCGGGCGCGCCAACCCCAGCTCCGGGGACAGCCTCTGAACGAATCACGGCACACGGCTCGGCAGACAGCTCGTCATGCGTAGCCGGCAAATTGGGGGGGGCCATTGGGCTGAGCGGCCACTCGAATTCGGCTTGTGCAAGCCAGCGGTGCGGCATGCGGTTGCTGCGCAAGGCCTGTAACTGGGGCCATCCAAGTTGCACAGCGTGGTAGCCGAAAACATCGGCCAGCAGCTCATCGGTCTGTTGTTGCTCCCACAACAGCAAGCGCGAAGCGACCGGTTGTCCCAAATGGGTCAACCAAGTGTTTTCGGGATGATGGCTTTCTATAATCTGACTCTCCATGAAACTCATCGCATTGCCCGCATTTTCAGACAACTACATTTGGTTGCTGCACAACGACCGCCACGCCTTGGTGGTCGATCCGGGTGACAGTGCGCCTGTCATGGCTTGGTTGCAAGATCACCCCAGCGTGCAATTGGACTTGATTCTAGTCACGCACCACCATGCCGACCATGTGGGCGGCTTGCCCGACTTGGTGGCACACACCGGCGCCCAAGTGGTTGGCCCTGCGCTCGAAAAAATGCCGGTGGCTTGCCATGGCCTGCAGCAAGGTGACCCGCTCGATTGGCATGGATTGCACTTTGAAGTGCTCGACGTGCCCGGTCACACCTTGGGGCACATTGCCTTTTGGGCACACCCTGCAGGCCAAGACCCTGTGCTTTTTTGCGGCGACACCTTGTTTTCCGCAGGGTGCGGCCGCTTGTTTGAAGGCACCCCCGCGCAAATGCTTGACTCGCTGGACCGCTTGGCTTCTCTGCCCGGCAACACACGGGTGTGCTGCGCCCATGAGTACACCTTGTCTAATTTGAAGTTTGCTTTGGCGGTGGACCCCACCAATGAAGCCTTGCGCCAGCATGCCGCGGTTTGTGCAGCGCTCCGCCAACAAGAACAACCCACCTTGCCCGTCGCCCTGTCGACAGAACGGGCAATCAACCCTTTTTTGCGAAGCCGCCAACCGGCTGTGTCAGCCGCCGCGCGTCAACGCGACGCGCAGGCCACTGACGATGTCTCGACTTTTGCCGCGCTTCGCAGCTGGAAAAACGAATTTTGATGAACGCACTCACTTCAGCCCAAGGCCCCATTGGCCACGCGGATCACCGCGCCATGCAACGGTGGACCACTGCGGCATTTTTGTGCCTGAGCTTGTTGCTGACAGCCTGCGCCACAGCGCCTGGCCTTGGCCCTGGACCTGCATCAACCGCCACAACTTCGGCTTTGCCCACAGCCTCTCAAGCCGCACCCACGGCCACTGAAAGCCCATCGCCATCGGCACCCGTGGTCGCGCCAGCAGCCGCTAACCCTGCTGACTCCGTCTTCACACTCAAACCCCGCAGCCCCATGGGGCTCACCCCCCCTGTCGACATCTGGGAGCGCATTCGCCGTGGTTTTGCCATGCCCGATTTGGACAGCGACTTGGTGCGCAACCGGGAACAGTGGTACGCCAGCCGGCCCGACTACATGCTGCGCATGACCGAGCGCTCACGCCCCTACTTGTTCCATGTGGTGGAAGAACTGGAGCGCCGCAACATGCCCACCGAGTTGGCCTTGCTGCCCTTCATCGAATCGGCCTTCAACCCCCAAGCGGTTTCCAGTGCCAAAGCCGCGGGCATGTGGCAATTCATGCCCGCCACGGGCAAGTACTTCGACCTGAAGCAAAACTTGTTCCGTGATGACCGTCGGGATGTTCTGGAGTCGACTCGTGCCGCCTTGGATTACCTGCAAAAGTTGTACGGCATGTTTGGTGACTGGCATTTGGCACTGGCTGCTTACAACTGGGGCGAAGGCAGCGTGGGTCGCGCACTGGCCAAGAACCGCGCACAGGGCAAGCCGCTGACCTACAGCGACCTCAGCATGCCCACCGAAACCCGTTACTACGTGCCCAAGTTGCAAGCCGTCAAAAATATCGTTGCGCAACCCGAAGCCTTCAACACCCAGCTTCCGCTCATCCAAAACCACCCCTACTTCAGGAGTGTCCCCATCGAGCGCGACATTGATGTGGCCTTGGC
>JBEGTA010000179.1:0-4622 GCA_041179665.1 Pseudomonadota bacterium | reverse complement strand
GACCCCGACACGGCCAGCCCGGCCGGTCGCGTCAGCCACCACCATATTCAGACCGACTATTTGGACGAACAGGGTTTGGCCCAGTTGATGCAACGCTGCGCCGCCATCACCACCGAGTTTGAAAATGTGCCCGCGCCGGCTTTGACCACCTTGGGCGCACACCGCCCTGTGGCGCCCGGCGCTGAAGCGGTGGCGATTGCGCAAGACCGAGCGGCAGAAAAAGCGCATTTTGTGCGCTGCGGCGTGCCGGTGGCGCCCCACGCGGTGATTGAAAACGCTGAGCAATTGCGCGCAGTCACAGACGACTTGCTGCCCGGTATCTTGAAGACCGCCCGCATGGGCTATGACGGCAAGGGCCAGATTCGGGTCACCACCCGAGAAGCGTTGTCGGCCGCTTGGGCAGAGTTGAAAAACGTGCCCTGCGTGCTCGAAAAAATGCTGCCCCTGCAAGCCGAGTGCTCGGTCATTGTTGCCCGCGCTGCCGATGGGCAAATGGTCCACTTTCCGGTGCAACTCAACTTGCACCGCGAAGGCATTTTGGCGGTCACCAGCGTTTATGAAGGCGCCTTGCCAAAAGCACTGGCCGAGCAAGCTGTGGCCGCCACACGGGCCATTGCCGAAGGCTTGGCTTATGTGGGCGTGTTGTGCGTGGAGTTTTTTATCTTGCAAGACGGCCAACTGGTCGTCAACGAAATGGCGCCACGCCCGCACAACAGCGGGCACTACACCCTGGACGCTTGCGACCAATCGCAGTTTGATTTGCAGGTGCGCACCCTGACGGGTTTGCCGCTGACCCCGCCTCGCCAACATTCGCCAGCGATCATGCTCAATTTGTTGGGCGATTTGTGGCGTGAGGGCCAGACCCCAAACTGGGGCCAAGTGCTGGCATTGCCCGGGACGCATTTGCACTTGTACGGCAAGTTGTCGGCGCGCCCCGGACGCAAGATGGGTCACTTGAACATCACCGGGGACAGCATCGAGTCGGTGCGTGCTACCGCCTTGCAAGCGGCGGCCTTGTTGGGCATTGAAGCTTTTTAAAGGCGCAGCATGATTCTTGTGGCCAACGAAGCCGCCATTGCTCAGGCCGCACAAGCCCTGCACGACGGCCAATTGGTGGGCATGCCCACCGAGACGGTGTACGGCTTGGCGGCCGATGCAACCAGCGATGCCGCAGTGGCCAACATTTTTGTGGTCAAGGGGCGGCCAGCTGACCATCCGCTCATCGTGCATGTGGCCGGGGTTGAGCAAGTGGCGGCGTTTGCCGTGCAAGTGCCCGACTTTGCGCAACGCTTGATGCAGGCGTTTTGGCCCGGCCCGCTGACCCTCATCTTGCCGCGTCGTCCCGGCGTGGCCCAAGCCTCTGCTGGCGGACAAGACTCCATTGGCCTGCGTTGCCCTTCGCACCCTGTGGCCCAAAGCTTGCTCAAGGCGTGTCTGGCCTTGGGGGTGCAGGGTGTTTCGGCACCCAGCGCCAACCGCTTTGGCCGCGTCAGCCCCACCACCGCGCAACATGTGCAGTCAGAGCTGGGTGCTGATTTGCTGATTTTGGATGGTGGCGAATGCGATGTGGGCATCGAGTCCACCATCATCGACTGCACCCGGGGTGCGCCCGTGTTGTTGCGGCCAGGGCAAATCACCCGACCCCAAATTGAGGCCGCTTGCGGCTTGCCCATTCAGAGCAAAGACGCGCTCAGCCAACCCGCGCCACGCGCCTCGGGCACGCTCGAGTCGCACTATGCGCCGCGCGCCAAAGTGCGCTTGATGTCTGCGCAAGACATCACCGACAAACTGCAGGCCTTGGGCCCGCACGCCAACAACCTCGGGGTGTGGTCGGCCCAGCGCCCCGATGCCGGTGCTGGCGTGGTGTGGCGTTTGCAGCCGAGCCAAGCCGAGCAAGCGGCGCACGATTTGTTCAGCGTCTTGCGTGAGTTGGATGCCCGTGGGGTGCAGCAAATTTGGGTGCAATTACCGCCCGACACGCCCGCTTGGGAAGGTGTGCGAGACCGCTTGCAACGCGCAGCGGCATAAGGCCACGGCGTGGGGCTTTGGGGGGCTGTGGGCGGCTTGGGGGGGCTTTTCAGACCGTCTTTCAGGCCGTCTTTTCAGGCCGTCTTACCGGCCAAATGAATACGGTCAGCGGTAGCGCAGCTTCATCACCAAGATGCCCAGCGCCAAAGTGGTGGTGATGCTGTTGGCAATGATGATGGGCCAAGCCATCAACAAGATGCCATAGACCAACCACAGCGCCACGCCCACCGTGAACAGGCTGTACATGCCCAGCGAAATGCCGCTCACATCACGCGTGCGAAAAGTCTGCCAAGCCTGCGGTATGAAGCTCACGGTGGTGATGAGTGCGGCGAAGGAGCCGATCCAGTCAATCAGGGTCATGGGTTGATTGTCGTGGCTCTGAAGTGCCTGAGCGTGGAGTGGAGCGGTTATTTTCAGAATTGTTTTGGTCACGTACCGTCCATTCCAGCAACTGGTCCAGTGCCAAGCGGGCTTGGCTGGCATTGACATGGTTGACGATGGCCACCACGGTGTAGCGCTTGCCGCTTTGGCCCTGCACATAGCCCGCGACCGAAATGACGTCGCGCAACGAGCCGGTCTTGAGCCATGCATTGCCAATCACGGGCGATTGTGGGTTGCGATCTTTCAGGCGCGAGGTGGTGCCATCGACCCCGGCAACGGACAACGATTGCGTGAACGCCCGTGCATGGGGGCCGGCATGGGCAGACTGCAGCAGGGCCGTCAAAGCGGCGGCTGTGCTGCGTTCGGTGCGCGACAGTCCAGACCCGTTGTCCAAGATCGGCTCTTCTAAAGCCGGAAAGTTGCTGCGCCACCAGCGTGACATGCGCAGCCGAGATGCCTCAAAACGGCCCGGCGCACCAAGCTCGCTGGACAAAGTCAAAAACAGCTGTTGCGCCATCACGTTGTTAGAAAACTTGTTGATGTCTTGAATGATTTCTGCCAGCGGCAACGAGGGCGCGTCGACCAGCAACTTGGCCGTTGGCGAGCGCAAGCCGTAACGCACTTGCCCTGTCAATTGGCCGCCAGCGGCCAGCCACATTGCTTGCACCATGCGCAAAGCGTATTGCTCTGGGTCAGGAAAGGCCACAGGCCATTCGCGTTCGCCACAGCGCACCGGGTAGCTTCCTGCAAAGCGAACCGCCAAGGGCAGGCTGAAATCGGCCTTGAGTTGGCTGCGCCAGTCGCTGCACGCGGCAGCGCTGGCGGGCATTTGAGTGGGCACATCCAAGCCGGCCAAAGGCGGCTCGAAGCGTACCTGCACGGCACCCCCTGCAGAAAGCGGGGTGAACTTGTAGATCACGGTTTTGAAGTTGAGCAACAAACCGTCGGGCGTCACGTTGTAGGGTCGCAGCGGTTCGTCGTCAAAGGGCTCGCTGCGTTCACGCACATCAAACACACTGCGGTCCAGCACGATGTCGCCACGCACCTCGCGCACACCCGCGGCCATCACTTGGGCCAGCAAGTCTTGCAAGCGCTCCAGCACCAGTTTGGGGTCGCCACTGCCGCGCACCACCAAATGGCCGTTCAAAACACCCTCTTTGATTTGCCCTTCGGTGAACACGCGGTTGCGCCAAACATAGTCAGGCCCCAACAACTGCAAGCCCGCAGCGGTGGTGAACAACTTCATGACCGAGGCCGGATTGCTGGCCATTTGGGCTTGGTAAGACAAGCGGTGTGGCAACGCCTGGGCTGGTTGCCCTGTCGCATTGCCATCGGCGAGTGGGGCGATCAGCACGCTCACGGCCGACGGGGGAATTTGCGCTTGCCGAAGCGACTTCAGAACAGCTGGCGGCAAAGCAGGTCGAGCACTGGCTACGGGCGTCGCGGCAGACTGGCTCGCCGCCTGCGTTTGGGCCAGGGCCAGTGCCGGTAGGGTGGCCGCCGCAGCCCCACACAGAGCCGCCAAAAGAGCGAGCCCCCAAGGCAAAAACAAGGGTCTTGTTGCACGTATCAAAGTCATGCCGTGAGTCTAATGGGCAGAGTTGCTGGCGGCGGGGCCGTATCATTCGGGCCATGCGATTTTCTTCAAAAACCGTGGGCATCGCCTCAGCGGTCATCACCGTCCTGATTTGGACCAGCTTCATCGTCATTGCGCGGGCTTCCACCACCCGAGGTTTGTTGCCCATGGACATCGTGCTGGCCCGCATCGTGGGGGCCAGCAGCATCTTGCTGCCTTGGGCTTGGTGGATGATGCGACAGGCACGCCAAGCGGGTGAGAAAGCTGGCTCGTTGTTCGGCTTGTCGCCCTTGCCCTTGGCACCTACGCTGCAGGCGGGTTTATTGGGTGGCTTGCTGTATGCCGTGTTGGCTTACAACGGCTTCTTTTTTGCGCCAGCATCGCATGCCTCGGTGTTGCTGCCGGGCAGTCTGCCGTTGTGGACCACCTTGTTGGCTTGGCTTGTGTTGCGAGAAAAAGTCTCCTCAGCGCGCGCGGTGGGCTTGGGCTTTATCGTGCTGGGCGATGTGCTGGTGGGTGGCGCGAGTTTGCTCATGGCCTTTGAGGGCGGCGAAGTCTGGAAGGGTGATTTGCTGTTCATGACCGCGGCTTGCTGCTGGGCGGGTTACAGCGTCACGGTGCGCCGTTATGGGCTGGA
>JBEGTA010000178.1:0-3622 GCA_041179665.1 Pseudomonadota bacterium | reverse complement strand
GCGAAATGCTCGACCGTGTGGTTCAAGAAGGCCTTGTACAGGGGCAACTGCTGGTCTTCTGGGGTGGCCAAAATCTGGTTGATCATGGTCACAAACTCCTGGTGGGTCTCGTCCATTCGGGCATCGCCCGTGTGGAGAGAATCTGTCCAGGGCATGAGGGCAGGGGCGGCGGCAAGGGCTTGGGCGTTGTGTGACATGCTGATGAAGAGGGTTGGCTCGAATCTGGATTATCTCTCGTCATTTTCAGCCCTAGAGCCACAGGGGTCGAACGACTTGGCCAAAGTGGAGGCCTGTGAACAGACAGGGCATGCGCAAAGCATTAACCTCTGTGGTTTTTGACATTCGGGTTGAGACGAGATCATGGATTCTGTGACACAAATCCTTCTGGGCTCTTCGGTCGGCATGGCCGTCATGGGCCGTCGCACTGCGCTCTGGAAGTCCGCCTTGTGGGGCGGTGTCGCGGGCCTCTTGCCAGACTTGGATGTGCTGATCGACCACGGCGACCCGGTCCTGAACATGATTCGCCACCGGGCCGAGTCCCATGCCTTGCTGTTGCTCACACTTTTGGCCTTTCCTTTGGCGTGGGCCGTCAGCCGCCTGCACCGTCAGCACCACCTGTATGCGCGTTGGTGGTGGGCCATCATGCTGGCGCTGGTCACGCACCCTTTGCTGGACCTGATGACCATTTATGGCACCCAGGTGTTCCAGCCTTTCACCGATGAAGCCTATGGCTTGGGCAGCATTTTCATTGTGGACCCCCTCTATACCTTGCCCTTGTTGGCCGCGGTCATCGCGGCGCTGTGCGTCAAGACAACTGGTCGCGCCCTGCGCATCAATGGTTGGGCCTTGGCCTTCAGTACGGCCTATTTGGCCTGGAGTGCGCTGGCGCAAGCATGGGTCACGCAGCACGCCCGCGAGTCGTTGCAAGCGCAAGGGTTACCGAGTCAGCAGTTGTTGGTCACACCCGCGCCATTCAATACGGTGTTGTGGCGCGTGGTGGCGCTCGATGGTGAGCGGTTTCACGAGGGTTTTTATTCTTTCTTTGACGGCAACAGGTCGGTTCGCTTTGTGCCCCATGCGCGGGGCGGCGCGTTGGCGGCCGAGAACGCCCAGCACCCGCAGTTGCAGCGCTTGGCGCGTTTTTCCGATGGTTTTTTCAAGATCGAACGTGAGCAAGGCCGCTTGGTAGTGACCGACTTGCGCATGGGGCAAGAGCCCGCTTATGTCTTTGCGTTTGACATTGGGCCAGCGCTTTTGGAAGGCCAAAGCCACGGACCTGCACAACAACAAAGCCGCCGCATGGATGTGGGGGCGGGTTTGAGCTGGCTGGGGCAGCGGCTGTTGGGCAAAGATGTGCCGCCCCCCGGCTCGGCAGGTGGCTCAGACTAGTCGGCTGCGGTGCCGCGCAATTTGCAAGCGCACTTGCTCGGGGGCCGTGCCGCCCAGCGTGTTGCGGGCATTCAACGAGCCCTGCAGGCTTAAGGGGCCGAACACATCGGCTTCAATGCGGCTGTCAAATTTTTGCAGCGTTTCAAGTGGCAGTTCTGATAAATCCACACCCAAGCTTTGCGCGGTTTTGACTGCGTGCGCCACCACCTCGTGGGCATCGCGGAACGGCAAGCCTTTTTTGACCAAGTAGTCGGCCAAGTCGGTGGCTGTGGCGTAGCCTTTTTTCACAGCCGCTTCCATGGCGGCGGCGTTGACGGTGATGCCGCCTTCTTTTTGGCCGGTGGCCGGATTGAGTTGGCCGCCCACCATTTCGCTGAAGATGCGCAAAGTGTCTTTCAGCGTATCCACGGTATCAAACAGCGGCTCTTTGTCTTCTTGGTTGTCTTTGTTGTAGGCCAGGGGTTGGCCTTTCATCAAAGTGATGAGGCCCATCAAATGGCCGACCACGCGCCCGGTCTTGCCGCGCGCCAACTCGGGCACGTCGGGGTTTTTTTTCTGCGGCATGATCGAGCTGCCGGTGGTGAAGCGGTCGGCAATGCGCACAAAGCCAAAGTTTTGGCTCATCCACAAGATCAGCTCTTCGCTGAAGCGGCTGATGTGCACCATGCACAAACTGGCTGCGGCGGTGAATTCGATGGCGAAGTCTCGATCGCTCACGCCGTCCAAACTGTTTTGACACACCTGAGCTTGGCCAGCGTCATCGACCATGCCCAGTGTGCGGGCTACGCGCTCGCGGTCTAAGGGGTAGGTGGTGCCCGCCAATGCGGCGCTGCCCAGTGGCAGGCGGTTGGTGCGGCGGCGCACGTCCACCATGCGCTCTGCGTCGCGGGCAAACATTTCGACATAGGCCAACAGGTGGTGCGCAAAGCTCACAGGTTGGGCCACTTGCAAATGCGTAAAGCCGGGCAGGATGACTTCGACATGCCGGTCGGCCACGTCCACCAGCGACTTTTGCAGATCGACCAGCAACTCAATGATCAGGTCCATCTCGCTGCGCAACCAAAGCCGCACATCGGTGGCCACTTGGTCATTGCGGCTGCGGCCGGTGTGCAGGCGCTTGCCGGCATCGCCCACCAATTGGGTCAGGCGGGCTTCGATGTTCAGGTGAACATCTTCCAAGTCGAGCTTCCATTCGAACGCACCCGATTCGATTTCTTGCCGAATCTGCGCCATGCCCCGCTGGATGTCGGCCAAGTCTTGGGCCCCAATGATTTTTTGGGCCGCCAGCATCTCGGCATGCGCCAAACTGCCCATGATGTCGGCTTGCCAGAGGCGTTTGTCAAAGAACACGCTGGCGGTGTAGCGCTTGACCAACTCGCTCATGGGTTCAGAAAAGAGCGCGGACCAGGCCTGGGATTTTTTGTCGAGTTGGTTTGTCATAGGTTCAAGATTTTATCGGGCGGCGGCACACCGCCCGAAAAGTCCCTCAACCCGTGTTGCGCAGGCCTGCCGCAATCCCGTTGATGCTGATGTGAATGCCGCGTTGCACCCGCTCGTCGGCCAAACCGGCGCGGTAACGGCGGATCAGCTCGACCTGCAGGTGGTGCAGCGGGTCGATGTAGGGGAAGCGGTGACGAATCGAGCGGTCCAGCGCGGGGTTGCTGGCCAAGCGGTTCTTTTCGCCGGTGATTTGGGCCAGGGCATCGGCGGTGCGGTGCCACTCGGCCTCGATGGCCGTGAAGATTTTTTTGCGCAAGCGGGTGTCACTGACCAACTCGGCATAACGCGATGCCAGCGCCAAGTCGCTTTTGGCCAGCACCATGTCCATGTTGGACAGCAAGGTGCGGAAAAACGGCCACTGGCGGTACATTTTTTGCAGCAAAGCCAGCGCGGCTTTGCGCTCAGCGGCATCGGGCTTGTTTAAAAAAGTGGCCACGGCCGAGCCAAAGCCCAGCCAACCTGGCAAGGTCAGGCGGCACTGGCCCCAGCTGAAGCCCCAAGGAATGGCGCGCAGGTCTTCGATTTTTTGCAACGCTTTGCGTGAAGCCGGACGCGAGCCGATGTTCAGTTGCGCCAGTTCTTTCAGCGGGGTGGCGCCAAAGAAATAGTCGGTAAATCCGGGCGTGTCATAGACCAAGCCGCGGTAGGCTTCCATGCTGGCTTCGGACAGCTCCGCGGCTGCATCCAAAAAGGCGCGGGTGGCGGGTTTGGTGGGTTGCAGCAGCGTGGCCTC
>JBEGTA010000177.1:0-8017 GCA_041179665.1 Pseudomonadota bacterium | reverse complement strand
CTGGGGCTCAAAACCGTCAGCGTTTTCTGGGTGCGCTGACCCACACAGCGCCCGACCAGGCTTGCCATGAGGTCTGGCCAGATTCACCCACCGCCGCGCTGCATGTACAAATCAAAGCGCTTCATGAAGGTGTAGCGTGCGTCGGCAGACAAGCCCTCAAACTGAAAATTCACCCGCAACACTGGCATGCGCATGAGCGCAATGACGCGGGGCGGCATGACTTGCCAATTCAAGCGCAAATGGCCTGTGCCAATGGAAGCCGCCACCGAGGCGGCGCCTTGCGTCCAAGGGCAGTCGCCCATCGCCGCGGGCAGCCAGCCCAGCCACTCGGCTTCGGTGCAACCCATGTCGCGTTGGAATTGTTCTGCGTAACTTGATTGCACTGGCGCTTACCCGCCCGCCACCGGCGGCCAGATGGCCAATACATCGCCCTCCACCAAGGTGGTGCTGGCGCGGTGCTCGGGGGCAATGTATTTACCATTCACCAAGACCAAATGCACCAGCTTGGGCGGCATGCCATAAGGCTCGATGATTTGGCTGATGCTGGCGTCAGCAGGCACGTCCAGCGCCACTTGGTTGCTGCGCCGAGCTTCGGCTGGCAAATAGTCTGTCAGCGTGGCAAACAGTTTGAAAGTGATGTTCATGGGCTAATTGTCGCCGTCGCTGCTCGCGTCATCGTCGACGTGTGTCTGCAGCCCCGCTCCAATGGCTTTGGCCTTGAGCGCACTCCAGATAAGCGTCCATCAATTTGGTGGGGTCTTGAATCAAGCGGTCTTTCCATGCCCCCAAACGCACTTGGCCTTCTACCAAACCGCGCATCACACCGACGTGTTCGGTCCAGCCCACGCTGTTACAACCCACCATCACATCGTCTTGGAATTTCAAACTCAGGTGCTTGCCAGCAGCAAGGTCGGTCAACACGGCCGACTGGCCACCGGGCACCCCTTCCCAGTTGCCAAAACTGGTCGAGATCAAGCCCAGCGTGTCGAGCACGTTGATTTGCGTGACGCCTTTGAGCGAGGTTTTTTGTCCCACCATATTCAGTGCGGCAACACGGGCCTGCTCAGCCGCGTTGGGCTGAATGGCACTGACCATGGTCTTGCCACTGACCAGATCAAACGCTTCCGCGCAGTCGCCTGCCGCAAAGATGCCGGGGACATTGGTTTGCAGGCATTCGTCGGTCAACACCCCTTGTAAGCAAGTGATGCCACTGTCTTTCAAAAAGCCAATAGCCGGGCGAACTCCGGTGGCACTGATGACCAAATCGGCCTCCAGGGTTTGCCCGTTGGACAAGCGCACTTGAAGTGCCCCTTCGGCTTGGTGGGACGACAAGCCCACTGCAGAGGCCAGCTTGCCCAACAAACCCGACTCGGAGGCTCGGCCAATGGCTTCGACCTTGGTGCCGGTGAACACCTGCACGCCTTTAGCCTCGCACCAATCGCGGATCATGCCGCCAGCGACGGGACCCATCATGCGGGGCACCATGCGGTCGCCCATTTCAACCACGCTCAGCTTGACCCCTCGAGCCGCCAACGCTTCCATAATGATGCAGCCAATAAAGCCTGCGCCCATTTGCAGCACCCGGGCGCCCGGCTTGGCCAGCGCTTGAATGGCACGGGCGTCTTCCAGGGTCCAGCAGGGGTGCACGCCGGGCAAGTCCATGCCCTCGATGGGGGGACGCACGGGGTGCGAGCCCGTGGCGATCAAGAGTTTGTCAAAGGCCAGTGTTTGGCCATTGTCCAATTGGACAGTCTTGCCCGCCGCGTCCACGCGGGTCACTTTGGCCTTGATGTGCTGAATGCGCAGCTCGTCAAAATGCTGCGGTTTTTTGCGCAAGTAAGTGCCCTGCTCGTCGATGTTGCCGATCAACAGGTAGGGAATCGCCATCCGCGAATAAGGCGTCTCAGGCTCATCGCCCACCAAAGTAATGGTGTCGGCAGGGGCATGTTTGCGCAAGGTTTCGGCAGCGATCACGCCAGCGGGTCCTGCGCCCAAAATCAGGTGGTGGGTCATGATTCAGACTCCAGAAACAAGCAGCGGCCCGAAGGCCGCATGGATTCCTGCAGACACGCCCCTCACGCCATCACATGGCCAGCGGAGCGGCGCACCTGCAGGGGCAAGTCAAAGACCCAAACGGGTTTTTGTCTCAGCAGTGGGTCGGCCCTCGGTGTCCCAGCCACGCACAGCGTAGTACTTGGGCAACATCTCAGGCAGCATGCTGACCTTGCCTTTGGATGGGCCGGTCTTTGCCGCTTCGTTCAACAAACGCTTGGGCAAATTGTCATCGGCCTTGGTAAAGCCAGCAGCGTTATTGAATTCGCGTTCCATGTTCCAGATGCGCTCGCCAATTTTCTCGAGCTCCTCGGTGGTATAGGCATCGTCACACGCCGCTTGCAGTTGCGGTGCCAAATCGGCAACGCCCCATGCAAAGGTGGTGAACACGCACAAACCCGATGAGTCAAACGCAGCAGTGGCATCCTGGAAGGCCTTGACCAACTCGGGCTTGCCCTCGTGTTCCACCGGATCGGTTTTGACGGGAATGCCCAGCACCTCAGAAGCGATGGTGTAACCACGCAAATGGCAAGCACCGCGGTTACTGGTGGCATAGGCCAAGCCGATACCCTGAATCGAGCGACCGTCATAAGCCGGGAACTCTTGGCCTTTGACGCTCATGGACAAATCAGGATGGCCGTATTTGGCGGTCAAGCGCTTAGAGCCTTGGCCGATCTCAACGCCAAATCCTTCGCCTTTGGCGGTGATCTCAGCAAAGTGGGCCAAAGCTTGGGCCGAGCCAAATTTGGCATCGATGCCCAATTGCTCTTGCGTCAGCACGCCCATTTCATACAGTTCCATGACCGCGCCCACCGTAGCGCCAAAACTGATGGGGTCAAAGCCTTCTTCGTTGCACAGCAAGTTAGCGTATTGCAAGGCTTCCAGGTCTTTCACGCCGTTGGCCGCGCCCAAAGCCCAGGCGGCTTCATATTCCAATCCACCGTTGGCGCCCCAATACTGGGGTTTGTTTTGCACCGTAAAGTGGCCTTCGTCCATGCGGCTGATTCGACCACAGGCGATGGTGCAACCAAAGCAAGCTTGGTTGGTCACCAGATGTTTTTTACCATCGGTCTCGCGCGGCGTCACCATGGCTTCAGCCGAGATGTCCTTGGCGCCTTCAAACTGCACATCGCGGTGGTTGCGTGTAGGCAAAGCCCCCATTTCGTTAATGACGTTCATCAGCACTTGGGTGCCGTATGCAGGCAAGCCCTGACCCGTGACGGCGTTTTCGGCCAAGATCTTTTTCTTCTCGAAGGTCACCTTCATGAAGGCCTTGGGATCGCGGATGTTGCCCACGCCCTTGGTACCGCGCACGGCGATGGCCTTGAGGTTTTTGCTGCCCATGACCGCGCCCACCCCAGAGCGGCCAGCCGCACGGTGCAGGTCGTTCACCACAGCGGCGTACAACACTTTGTTTTCACCGGCTTTGCCAATGCTGGAGACGCGCAACAGCGGGTCTTGCAAACTGGTCTTGAGCGCTTCTTCTGTTTTCCAGACGCTTTGACCCCACAGGTGAGAGGCGTCACGCAGCTCGGCCACGTCGTCGTTGATGTACAGGTACACCGGCTTGGCCGAAGCACCTTCAAAGATGATCATGTCCCAGCCGGCCATCTTCAACTCAGCGCCCCAATAGCCGCCCGAGTTCGAGCAAGCAATGGCGCCTGTCAGTGGTCCTTTGGTGATGACGGTGTAACGGCCACCGGTAGACGCCATCGTGCCGGTCAAGGGGCCTGTGGCCCAAATGATTTTGTTCTCTGGTGACAAAGGATCCACTTTGGGGTCGACTTCATCGATCAGGTATTTACTACCCAAGCCGCGCGAACCGATGTAGGCACGCGCCCACGCCATGTTCAGCGGTTCAGATTTGACGGTGCCTGCGGTCAGGTTGACGCGGAGAATTTTTCCAGCCCAAGACATGTTGATGCTCCTTGTGGGTGGGGGGGGATTAAGCGGCAGAGGGCTGATTGCCCAACTTGTCGGCCCACTGCTTCATCTTGTCGATGCCGGTCCAATTGGCATCCACAAAGGTGATGGCGCCGGTGGGGCAGGCTTCTGCGCAAGCGGGGTCACCGCCACACAGGTCGCACTTCTGCACTTTGCCGGTCTCTTGCACATAGTTCACCGTGCCAAATGGACAGGCAATGGTGCAAACCTTGCAACCAACGCAGGTGGATTCGTTGACCACTTTTGCGCCAGTGGCTTTATCCACTGTGATCGCCTCTACAGGGCACGCATGCAAGCACCACGCCTCGTCGCACTGAGTGCAGGTGTAAGGTACCTTTTTGCCTGTGTGGTGAAAATCGAAGACCTTGATGCGTGATTTGGAGGTCGCGTAGGTGCCGTAGTTCTCGAAAGAACAGGCCATTTCGCACTGCAAGCAGCCGGTACATTTATCCGGATTGATGTGCAGGACTTTCTGCATGGAGGTCTCCTGTGAGGTGGTGGACTTTTCAGAACCAAGCCTATGATTCAGAATGCATAGGCATTGTTGAGGGGCTACCAGCGCTTCAAGATTCGTATTTACCCTAGTTTTCTCAAATTTGGACGCAAAATTCTCAGCTTGATACACATCTGACATGCCGCTGACTGCCCCTGCCAACCCTCGCCTGCGCCACATTGAACAAGCCCGAAACTTGGTTTTTGAGGGCCGTTCGACGGAGGTGTCCTCTGAAATTTCGCCTTGGATCACCCGATCTTGGCAACGCTGCTTAGACATGGGGCTGCAACCGGCAGAGGGCGTGGGCTTTGAGGCGGTGTCGGCTCAACAGATGCGGCGAGTACAAGAGATAAGTCAGCCTTTGGTTCAGGCGGCTCAACCGGTGTTGGCCGAGTTGGCACGGGCCATTTCCGACATCCGTTACTTCGCCATTTTGACCAATGCCGAGGGCATCGTGGTCGATGTACATGGCCCGGTTGACCGACAAGATCGGCGCGCCGATGTGATCGCGCGGGTGGGTGTGGACCTGTCAGAAAAAGCCGTCGGCACCACCGCCATCAGTGCAGCACTGAGCGAATTGCAAGCCGTTTGGTTGCACCGCGGCGAACATTTTTTCAACGACACCGGGGTATACAGCTGCGCCGGTGCACCGGTCTTCAGCCCCGATGGTTTGTGTGCCGGCATGCTCGACCTGACGGGCGTGGAAACCGTGGAGCGCCCGGCCCTGAAGCACATGGTCCGCCGCGCCGCGCGCAACATTGAAAACAGTTGGTTGTTGTCGAACGCGCATGCTTTGGTTTTGCGCGTCAATTGGCCCGGCAACCAACCCGGCGACAACAGCGATGGCTTGCTGACGCTGGACCCTGAGGGCCACATCGTGGGCGCCAATCCGGCAGCGCGTCAAATGCTGTCTTTGTCGCCAGTACGCCTCGGCCAACCTTTGCATGTCAGCGAGGTGTTTGCCTCGCCTTGGGAAAGCCTTTTTGATGCCGCCCAACGCGACGCCCATTTGCATGAATTGCCGCTGTGGTCGGGCCTGCGTTTGCAAACTCAGGCGCTGCGCCCAGGGAAAAAAGCCTCGGCCCTGTCGCACCCGCCTCAGGCACCAGCGACGGCATCGGGCAGCAAACCCCTGCGGGATTTGCAGACCGACTTAATCCGCGACACCGTGACCCGGATGAAGGGCAATGTGGCCGAAGCGGCCCGGATTTTGGGCATCAGCCGGGCCACGGTTTACCGCAAATTGGGCTTGCGCAAATAAGCTTCGTTCACTTTCCCGCATTGGGAAAGAACAGCTGTTCACCACCAATTTTGTAATCCGCCACAGTGGCTTGCCCGGCTGCTGAGGTGATCCAGTCGACAAATTTTTGAGCATCGGCTTGCTTGACGTGCGGGTGTTTGGCCGGGTTCACCACCATCACGCCGTATTGGTTGAACAAGCGTTGGTCGCCTTCCACCAAAATGGCCAAATCAGCGCGGTTTTTGAAGTTCAGCCAAGTCGCACGGTCAGCCAATACATAGGCGCCCGAAGAGGCCGCAATGTTCAAAGCCGGCCCCATGCCGCAACCGCACTCTTTGTAACCACTGCCCTTTTTGTCGGCCAACGCAGCTTGGGTCCAAAAACGCAGCTCGGCCGCATGCGTGCCGCTTTTGTCACCGCGAGAAACAAAAGCCGCGTTGGCCGAAGACAGCTTGGCCAATGCCGCCACGATGTCTTTGCCGCGAGTCGCTGCGGGGTCGGCCTTGGGGCCAATCAAAACAAAGTCGTTGTACATCACAGGCAAGCGCTTGATGCCAAAACCATCGGCGACAAACTTTTCTTCGGCCACTTGGTCGTGCACAAACACCACATCGGCATCACCGCGCCGGGCCATATCCAAAGCCTGACCTGTGCCTAACGCCACCACTTTGATATCCAGTCCACTGGCTTTTTTGAAGGCCGGCAGCAGATGTGCAAACAAACCCGATTGCTCGGTGGAAGTGGTGGACGACATCACGATGGATTGGGCTTGGGCCCAAGTCGCAGAGGCCGCCAACAGCGCACACACCCAAGCGCGACGGTTGAACACAGTTGAATAAGTCATGTCAGTTCTCCTTGTACAAATGCATAGGCCGCTGGGCTGTGCGAGGCCAAAACGGTGGGGTTAAAAAAATCGGTCATGGGCAGATCCGCCAAAACGCGGCCGCCTTCGAGGTAAATGACTCGGGTGGCCAAGCGCTTGATCTGGCCCAAGTTGTGGCTGGCCCAGATCAGGGTCATGGGGCGCTCATGGCTGCTCGCGAATTCGACCATCAAAGCCTCGACTTCGCGTTTGGCATGCGGGTCCAGACTGGCGGTGGGTTCGTCCAGCAACAAGACATCGGGCTGACGCGCCCATGCACGGGCCAACGCCAGACGCTGCTGTTGCCCACCCGACAACTGACGACCGCCTTGCATCGCCACACTGTCTAAGCCCACACGCTGCAAGGCCAGTCGTGCCAGCGCTTGGGCTTGCTGCCACTTCAAGCCCCTTGCGCGATCTAGCCACAAGCCCAGCGCCACATTGTTCAAAGCGGACAGTCGCAGCAAATGGGGCCGTTGGAACAGCATGGCTTGGCGCACACCAGAGGCTTGCAACACCTGCCCTTGCGTGGGTAACTGCAAGGCGTGCAAGGTGCGAAGCAAGGTACTTTTGCCCGAGCCATTGGACCCCACGAGTGCCACCCGTTCGCCCGCCTTGATCTGCAAGTTCACCCCCTTCAAGGCCGCTTGCATGCCCAATTGCACGCTCACGGCCTGCACGCTGATTTGAACAACGCTCATGGCTGAACGGCCCCCAAAGGCGCTGCATTTGCAGGCCGGGCATGGCGTTGGTCACCAAAGCGCCGCAGGCTTGCGACCCCCAAGTTGAGTAGCAACACCACACCCAGCAAGACGATGCCCAAGCCCAGTGCCAAAGGCAAATCGCCCTTGCTGGTTTCGAGGGCAATAGAGGTCGTCATGACACGCGTGAAACCATCGATGTTGCCGCCCACAATCATCACCGCGCCCACTTCCGAGATGGCGCGACCAAAGGCAGTGACCCCGATCATGAGCAAAGCCAGCCGCTCATCCCAGGCCAGCAGCAAACTCCGCACCCAAGGCCCTGCCCCCAGCGAGGCCCATTGTTCGCCATGTTGGCGCTCGACGTCTTCCACCACTTGGCGCGTGAGCGCCGTCACCACCGGCACCACCAAAATAAACTGGGCCAGCACCATGGCCTGAAAGCTGAACATCCAGCCCAAAAACCCCAAGGGACCGGTGCGAGACAACAACAAATACACCACCAAGCCCACCACCACCGAGGGCAGCGCCAGCAAGGTATTCAAAGCCACCAGCACCAGGCCGCGGCCTTTAAATGAAGACACGGCCAACCATGCCCCTAACACCACGCCCACACCATAGGCCAGCAAGCAGGCCGTCGCACTGACGGCCAGAGATCGAGTCACCACCACCCACAGGGCAGGATCGAAAGAAGTGATGAGATTCAGCGCCGTTAGGACGCTGTC
>JBEGTA010000176.1:0-5135 GCA_041179665.1 Pseudomonadota bacterium | reverse complement strand
CCCGACACAAATCGCGCGGCGATGTTCATGTGGCGAAACAGTTGCACCAGCAGCCAAGCCGAATCGCGGCAGGAGCCACTTTGAAGGGTCAGCGTTTCTTCGGGCGTTTGCACGCCGGGTTCCATGCGTATGGTGTAGCGAATGTCTTGGTGCAGGCGTTGGTTGATTTGCACCAAAAAGTCAATCGTGTTCTGGCGCTTGCGGTCCAGACTGGCCAGGTACTTTTTAAAAAGCGGGGTTTTGTCAATTTTGTCGAGATAAGACTGCAGCTCTTCTTTGACGTTGTCGGCGTAGACAAAGGGCACTTGTTCTGCCGTGGGCTCCAAAAAGAAATCAAACGGGTTGAACACCGCCATTTCGGTGACCACGTCCACGGTGACTTTGAAGCGGGTGGTTTTTTTCGGAAACACCAAGCGGGCTTGGTAATTGGCAAAGGCATCTTGCTGCCAGTTGATGAAATGCTCTGCGGGCTCGACCTTCAGGCTGTAAGAGAGGATGCGGCTGCGGCTGTGCGGGGCTGGTCGCAAACGGATCACTTGGGGGCCGAGCTGAACGGGGCGGTCGTATTCGTAATGGGTAACGTGGTGCAGGGCAACGTGTATCGACATATTTCTTAATGCGCAACAGGGGCTGCACGCATGACAAATGCAGCTTGGGCGGTTACAACTAGCAAGACACGCGCCAGAAGAGCGCAAATAGAGAACACAAGATCGATTCATCGGCCAAACAGGGAGGCTGTCATGCAACAGAGCTGCACACAGGGTGAGGGCAGGGCGCGCGCCTGTAACTTGCAACAGGGTCCATGAATTGGGCGCGTGGCATGGGGGTGGTGCTGCTGGCTTGGTGGGTTGGCGTGGCGCTGCAGTTGCAGCAAGCGGTGTTGTGGCCCAGCTGGCTGTATGGCGGCATCTTGGCTTGGGGCCTTCTTCCGGGGGTCTGGCCTTTTCTGGTTTCATTGCGACCGCTGCACAGCTGGAGAGCATTGCGCATGCCTCTCGCGGGCGCTTGGCGCATGGCAGTGCGGGTGTGGATGGGCATGGCGGTGGCTTTTGCCCTCACTGGCTTGCATGCCGGGTGGCGCTCGGCCGCCCTCGACCCTGCTTTAGAAGGGCAAGACTTGGATGTGGTGGGCGTGGTGCAAGCCATGCCACAGCAGCAAGATGTGGGTTGGCGATTTCGCTTTGTCGTTGAGCAAGCTTGGCTTGTGGCCGCCGCCGGCCACAGCACCCCTGTGAAACTGGCCGACGCCTTGCCCTCGCAGGTGTACTTGGGTTGGTATGGCCAAGGCGGTGCGTGGGACTTGGGCGGCGCCAAAGCCGCACTGCCCGAGCCGGTGCAAGTAGGCGAGCGCTGGCGTTTTCGCGTTCGCCTGAAGGCCCCGCACGGCCACTTGAATCCGCGTGGCTTTGACTATGAGTTGTGGTTGTGGGAGCAAGGCATTCGCGCCACCGGCTATGTGCGTCTGGGCGCGCAAGACCCGCCACCGGTGCGCTTGGCGGTCACTTGGCAACACCCGATTGAGGGCTGGCGTCAGTCGGTGCGAGACCGCTTGCTCAGGCACCTCAACACGCCAGAGGCCACTGCTGCCGAAGCGTCCTCCGAAGTGAAGCGTCGTCTCGCAGGCGTGGTGGCGGCCTTGGTTGTCGGCGACCAAGCGGCCATAGACCGCAGCGATTGGGATGTGTTCAGGGCCACGGGCGTGGCGCACTTGATGAGCATTTCGGGCTTGCACGTCACGATGTTTGCGTGGCTGTCCTCCCTGTTCGTGGCCTGGTGTTGGCGTCGATCGGCGTTGTTCGGGTTTGCCGGCGCATTGCACTGGCCTGCAGTGCACGTGGGCGCGGTGCTGGGTTGGTGCATGGCAGCGTTTTATGCCCTGTTCAGTGGATGGGGCGTGCCCGCCCAGCGCACGCTGTGGATGCTGTTGGCAGTGGTGGTGCTGAAGATTTCTGCGCGCCAATGGCATGCCAGTCTGATCTGGTTGCTGGCCGGCGCGGTGGTGCTGTTGTTCGACCCTTGGGCTTTGCTGCAACCGGGGTTTTGGTTGAGCTTTGTGGCGGTGGGTGTGCTGATGGCCACCGAGCGCCCCGAATTGCACAACCCCGCCGCCGCATTTAAGTCGCCGCGCCAAATTGAAACGCAATCTGGCACTGAAAGGGTGTCTGAAAGGGGCACTGAAATGGTGCCTCAACCCTTTTGGCACCGAACGGGTGCGCTCGCGCGCCCGCTTTTGGGATGGGCTGGCAGCCTGCCGGCCCTGCGCTTGTGGCGTGAGCAAGCCACCATCACCTTGGCGTTGGCACCACTGACCTTGCTGTTCTTTGGTCAGGTGTCGCTGGTGGGTTTGCTGGCCAATGTGTTGGCTATTCCTTGGGTCACCTTGGTCGTGACGCCGCTGGCCATGTTGGGCGTGGTGTGGGCGGGCGCGTGGACATTGGCCCTGTGGGCCTTGCAGCCCATGGTGTGGCTGCTTGGCGAAATGGCGGCTTGGCCCATGGCCAGTGTGTCCTTGCCGATGCCGCCATTGGGCTTGTCAGTTTTGGCGCTTTTGGGGGCAACAGCTTGGGTGTTGCCCTTGCCTCTGTCGTGGAAGCTGCTGTGCTTGCCCCTGTTGTGGCCGGTGTTGCTGTGGGTGCAGCCCCGGCCTGCAGTGGGCCAGTTCGAGTTGTTGGCGGCCGATGTCGGGCAGGGCAACGCGGTGCTGGTGCGCACCGCCCAGCACAGCTTGCTGTACGACGCGGGACCCCGATATTCAGCCGAGAGCGATGCGGGACACCGGGTGCTGGTGCCCTTGTTGGCGCAAATGGGCGAGCGCCTCGATGTGCTCATGCTCAGCCACCGCGACAGCGACCACACCGGGGGCGCCGCCGCTGTGCTGGCCATGCAGCCACAAGCCGCGCTGTGGTCGTCGCTGGAAGACGAACACCTGTTGCACACCCTGCGGCCCCACTGGACGCGTTGCCATGCGGGCCAATCATGGCTCTGGGACGGGGTGTTGTTTGAGGTGCTGCACCCGCCTGCCAAGGACTCAGACTCAAGCCCTGCCTCCCCTGCGGGAACGAAAAAAACCAAACCCAATGCGGTCAGTTGCGTCTTGCGTATCAGCAGCAACGCCAATGTGAATATCAATGTCCTCGTCAATGTCCCAAGCGTGGTGGCCTTGTTGCCGGGCGACATCGAGGCCGCCCAAGAAGCAGCGCTGGTGCAGTCCGGCTTGGGCCCGGTGCATTGGTTGCTGGTGCCGCACCACGGCAGCAAGACTTCATCCACCGAGCCCTTTTTGCAAGCGCTGCAACCCCGGCTGGCATTTGTGCAGGCCGGCTACCGCAACCGCTATGGTCATCCGGCTGCGCCGGTGCTTGAGCGTTACCGCGACCAGGGCATTCCACTGGTCGAATCCACCCGCTGTGGTGCCGCCACTTGGCAAAGCGCCGCCCCCGACAAGGTGCGATGTGAGCGGGTGGAATCTTTGCGCTATTGGCACCATGCCTTGGCGCTGAAATGAAATAGGTATGCATCTTGCTAACCTGTGTTGAGGAGTAATGAGCCATGCGCCAATTCGATGAGATGTACAGCCGCCTGCCTGCCGCAGGCGATGCAGGAGAAGTCCGAGAGCATTACCTGGCGTATGCCCGCTGGTTGCAAGCGCAAGACAGCCAAGCCATGGCCGCACGGCGCGAAGAGGCCGAGATGATTTTTCGCCGCGTGGGCATCACCTTTGCGGTTTATGGTGACAAAGACGAAGACGGCTCTGGCACCGAGCGGCTGATTCCTTTTGACCTGATTCCCCGCGTCATTGCCGCCAAAGAGTGGAAAAGTATGGAGGCGGGTTTGGTGCAGCGCGTCACGGCCCTGAACCGCTTCATTCACGACGTTTACCACGACCAAGAAATTTTGAAGGCGGGCGTGGTGCCGCGTGAACAAATTGAGCGCAACGCACAATTTCGCCCCGAAATGGTCGGCGTGAATGTGCCCAACCAAATTTATTCGCACATCAGTGGCATCGACATCGTGCGAGCCCCCGACGCACAAGGCAACGGCGAATATTACGTGCTGGAAGACAACCTGCGTGTGCCCAGCGGCGTGAGCTATATGCTGGAAGACCGCAAGATGATGATGCGGCTGTTCCCCGAGTTGTTCAGCCAGCACCGTGTGGCCCCCGTTGCGCATTACCCCGACTTGCTGCTTGACACCCTGCGGGCCAGCAGCCCAGCCACCACCGCCGAGCCCACGGTGGTGGTGCTCACGCCCGGCATGTACAACAGCGCTTATTTTGAGCACGCCTTTTTGGCGCAGCAAATGGGCGTGGAGTTGGTGGAAGGGCAAGACCTGTTTGTCAAAGACCAATTTGTCTACATGCGCACCACCCGCGGCCCTCAGCGCGTGGATGTGATTTACCGCCGAGTGGACGATGATTTTTTAGACCCGCAAGTTTTCCGCCCCACCTCCACGCTGGGGTGTGCCGGCTTGATGGAAGCCTACAAAGCCGGCCACGTGGCCATTTGCAACGCGGTGGGCACGGGCGTGGCCGACGACAAGTCGATCTACCCCTATGTGCCCGACATGATCAAGTTTTATTTGGGCGAAGAGCCGATCCTCAAAAATGTGCCCACCTTTCAGTGCCGCAAGCCCGACGATTTGAAGTACACCTTGGCCAACCTGAAAGACCTGGTGGTCAAAGAAGTGCACGGTGCAGGGGGCTACGGCATGTTGGTGGGCCCGGCCGCGAGCCAAGGAGAGATTGAGCGATTCAGGGCCGCCTTGTTGGCCAACCCCGAGGGCTACATTGCGCAGCCCACACTCAGTTTGTCGAGTTGCCCCACCTTTGTGGAGAGCGGCATTGCCCCGCGCCACATCGACCTGCGGCCGTTTGTGCTGAGTGGCCGCACGGTGCAAATGGTGCCCGGCGGCCTGACCCGCGTGGCACTCAAAGAGGGTTCTTTGGTGGTGAACAGCAGCCAAGGCGGCGGCACCAAAGACACCTGGATCTTGCAAGACTGAACCGGGAGAACACACATGCTTTCAAGAACCGCTGACCACCTGTTTTGGATGTCTCGCTACATGGAGCGGGCCGAAAACACCGCCCGCATGCTGAATGTGAGTTACGAGACCTCGCTCTTGCCCCAATCTGCGGC
>JBEGTA010000175.1:0-2641 GCA_041179665.1 Pseudomonadota bacterium | reverse complement strand
CCCGCCACGCGGTGTATTCGTTGGCCCAGTTCAATCTGGAAGTGGCCAATCAAGTCATTGCGACTGAAAAGCAAGTCAACATGCTCGAGGTGGAGATCGATGCCGAGTTGGCTTCGATCATTGCGCGCCGACAGCCTACTGCGCGCGATTTGCGTTTGTTGATGGCGATCTCCAAGATCACCGGCAACTTGGAACGCGCAGGCGACGAGGCCGAGCGCATTGCCCGCATGGTCAAGAAAATCTTGGACCAAGGCAGCCCCCGTAACTTGCCTTCTTCTGATTTGCGTATTGCTTCTGACATGGCCTCTGATTTGCTGCGCAAAGCCCTGGACGCATTTGCGCGACTGGATGTCAGCACGGCCCTCACCATCTTGAAAGAGGACGACCTGATTGACGCTGAGTTCAATGGTTTTGTGCGCAAGTTGGTCACCTACATGATGGAAGACCCCCGCACCATTTCGGCCAGCCTGGACCTGTTGTTTTTGGCCAAGGCCATCGAGCGCATCGGCGACCATGCCAAGAACATCGCCGAATTTGTGATTTACGTGGTCAAAGGTGCCGACGTTCGCCACACCGCACTGATAGAAATTGAAAAAGCGGTGCAATGAGAAGCTTGCCCAGAATTTTGATCGTGGAGGACGAGTCCCCGATCGCAGAGTTGATCTCAGTGAACCTGCGTCACAACGGCTTTCAGCCGGTGTGGGCCATGGACGCTGAATCAGCCCAGCGAGAACTGGACGAAATCTTGCCCGATGTGATTTTGCTGGATTGGATGCTGCCAGGTGAAAGTGGCTTGACCTTGGCAAAGCGCTGGAGATCTTCGGCTCGTACCAAGACGGTTCCCATACTGATGCTCACTGCGCGAGGTGATGAAGCGGACCGTGTGGCGGGTTTGGATGCGGGTGCTGACGATTACATCGTCAAACCGTTTTCTCCTCGTGAGTTGTTGGCCCGCATTCGCGCGGTGCTGCGCCGGCGTGTGCCCGAGTCGGCTGGTGGTGCGGTCAAGATTGGTGAACTGCAATTGGACGCCGACACTTACCGTGTCAGTTGGCAAGACAAACTTGTCAAAGTGGGGCCAACCGAGTTCAAGCTGTTGCAATACCTGATGCGACATCCCGAGCGTGTGCATTCGCGGGGCATGTTGCTCGACAGGGTGTGGGGCGACCATGTCTACATTGAAGAGCGCACAGTGGATGTGCATGTGAAACGTTTGCGCGAAGCGCTCGGAGATGCCGGAAGGTTGATCGAGACCGTTCGCGGTGCGGGTTACCGCATGACAGGATCTCCCTCGATTTAACGGTGTGCCATTGAATGCCAGTCTCTTTGCTTGAGCTGTTTTTTTCAGCTGCCGTAGTAGCTTTTCCGGTCTGGTTGTGGGCGGGTTGGACAGAAGCGGCCGTGGCGGCTTTGCTCGTGGCCTGGGTGCATGCCATTTTGCTGATCTGGAAAACATACCGACTTGAGCAGTGGTTGTCCCAGTCGGACTTGTCTTCGCCACTGCCTTGGAAAGGCGTCTGGTCAGAAATCGCGCAACGCATTCAGCGCTTGTTGCGTCAACGCGAAAAACAAACGGTGGCCGCTGAACAGCGTTTGCAATATTTCTTGCAAGCGATTCAAGCGTCGCCAAACGGTGTCACCTTGTTGGATGCACAAGGTCGTATTGAGTGGTGCAATGCCACAGCGTCCAGTCACTTGGGGCTGGATGTGAGCCGTGATTTGATGCAGCACATTGTTCACTTGGTGCGCGACCCTGTTTTTTCGAAATATTTTGCCCAGAGCGAACATGAGTCCGAAGTGATTGTGGATGGCCGTGCCAGTTCATCGATGCAGGCCCCCAAGTTATCGATGCAGTTGCACACCTATGGCGAAGGTCAGCAACTGCTGCTGACCCGCGACATTACGTCGATCACGATGGCCGATGCCATGCGGCGCGATTTTGTGGCCAATGTTTCGCATGAAATCAGAACGCCCCTGACGGTTTTGGGGGGCTTTGTGGAAACCCTGCAGTCAATTCCAATGGGCAAAGACGAGCAGCAGCATTACTTGAATCTGATGGCCGTGCAAGCCGATCGCATGCAGAGCCTGGTGGCTGACTTGTTGACGTTGTCTCAACTCGAGGGCAGCTCTCCACCCGGCCTTTATGAGCGAGTGGATTTGCCCACATTGATGTCTGAAGTGGCCGCAGATGCCGTGGCCTTGTCTTCGGTAGTGTCCGAGCAAACAGGCGGTGCACACGGCCCGGTGCACGAATTGGTTTTTGCCCCTGCACCTGAATGGCTGTTGCTGGGGGTCAGGTCGGAGTTGCTCAGTGCCATCTCGAATTTATTGAGCAATGCCATTCGCTACACCCCTGCGGGTGGACAGATTCGGGCTGAATGGTCGCGGGTGCCAGAGGGCGTGGTCTTTGCAGTGACAGACACCGGCCCTGGCATTGCGCCCGAACATTTGCCACGTTTGTCAGAGCGGTTCTACCGCGTGGACCGCAGCCGGTCGCGTGAAACCGGCGGCACGGGCTTGGGCTTGGCCATCACCAAACATGTGGTGCAACGTCATGGCGGCGAGTTGCGCATTCAAAGCGAAGTGGGCAAAGGCTCGACTTTCATGCTGGTGTTGCCCGCCAGCCGCGTGGAGCTGCTCA
>JBEGTA010000174.1:0-9755 GCA_041179665.1 Pseudomonadota bacterium | reverse complement strand
TCCAGTTCTTCGAGCACGATCATCGGCAAGAAGACATCGTGTTCTTCAAAGCGGAACAGGCTCATCGGGTCATGCATGAGCACGTTGGTGTCGAGCACAAAGAGTTTGCTGGGTCCCGACTTGCGTTTGGAGCGCTGCGCAGCGGGTGTACGCGCTGGGGAATGTGAGGCGGACGCTGTCTCTGGCGCTTTGGCGAGCTGCTGCGGTGTGGCAGCAGTCGCTTTGCGACCGCGTGGCGCACGCTGACTTTGCGCGACGGGCGTTGGTTCGGCAATGATGGCTTGGCTCGCGGTCTGTATCACTGCGGTTGGTGTGTCTTCCTCAGTGCTGGCAGCCTCAAAAGCGGTATGGGTCAAGCGGCTGGCGCGTTGGGTCGGTGCGGGTGGCAGTGGCATGAGCGAAGGTCTCTTGATGGATGAACAATCTGAACGCTGAAAAACAAAAAGCCGCCTTGAGACCAAGGCGGCTTTGATTTGGGGAGAGGGGGCTGAATTTCAGCGGCATGAATTCATTATGCACGAGCCGAAAGACAAAATCGGCCCCAGGCCATCATGCAATTGCTGCAGCTTTTTTCAAATCCTTGACGGCTTTGAGCACTTCTTCAACGTGGCCGGGGACTTTCAGGCCACGCCACTCTTGCTTCAAGGTGCCGTCAGCACCAATCAGGAAAGTGCTGCGCTCAATGCCCTTGACCTTTTTGCCGTACATGATCTTGTTTTTCACCACGCCAAACATGTGGCACATTTTTTCTTCGGTGTCGGCAATCAACTCGAAAGGCAATTCCAGTTTGGCTTTGAAATCATCGTGAGATTTCATGTTGTCGCGCGAAACACCCAGCACCAAGGCGCCGGCTTTGACGAAGTCTTTGTACTTGTCGCGAAATTGCATGGCCTCAGTGGTGCAGCCTGGGGTGTTGTCTTTGGGATAGAAAAACAAAACCACAGGTTGGCCGAGGTGAGAGACGTTCGAAACTTTCAGGCCGCTGGTCGCGTTCGCTTCAAATTCGGGGAGGGGTTTGTTAAGAACGATCGCCATAAAACTTAAATCTCACTTGACGGGTTGAGCGATGACCCACACCCAAGGTGTCGGTGTCGCTAGAGGCCTTTGGCCTTGGCAACCTCAGATTTTACTCCGAATGGGCGTGCCCCACCGATCCATTGCAGGAAACCCGACGCACTCTGATTGACGATTGTCAGGACTCCAGCAGCACGGCGAGCACCACTTTTCGGCCTTCACTGGCCAGAATGTTGTAGGTGCGGCAGGCGGCGGCGGTGTCCATGGTTTCAAGGCCGATGCCCTGGCCAACCAGCGTTTGCAGCCAATGAGGCTTGGGAAACCGCAAGCGCTTGCCGCTGCCAAAAATGACCAATTCGGCGCCCGATTGGCCCAAAACGTCAAAATTTTCGGCTGTCAGGGCCTCAAACCCGGAAACGGGCCAAGTTTGAGCCATGGCGCCGGGCAAGCTGCTGACGATCAAAGAGTGATCGAAGCGTTGCCCATTGACCTCGATCCAGCCTTCGCCATAGGCGTTGACGGTCAGGCTGTTGGACTTGTCGGGTTGTAGTTTCATGGGGTGTTCGGGTTGGGCTGGCGCATTCTGTCCCAGATTAGAGACTTCGCTCGGCAAATGAGGGGAGAAATGGCCTTGAAATGTGGTCAAATTATAAGTTTTCCTCTCTCGCAACTGCCTTTGGAGGCACTTTGAAGCCCATTCAAAAATCTGCCAAGCTCGCCAACGTTTGTTATGACATTCGCGGTCCCATCATGGACCGTGCCCGTCAAATGGAAGAAGACGGGCAAAAAATCATCAAATTGAACATCGGAAACTTGGCGTCTTTCGGCTTTGATGCGCCTGAAGAAATTCAGCAAGACATGATTCGCAACCTGCCCAATTCGGCCGGTTACTCTGACAGCAAGGGCATTTTTGCGGCGCGTAAAGCGGTGATGCACGAGACCCAAAAACAAAACATTTTGGGCGTTACCCTCGACGACATTTACTTGGGCAACGGGGCCAGTGAATTGATTGTCATGGCCACCAATGGCTTGCTCGACAACGGCGATGAATTGCTTTTGCCCACTCCCGACTACCCGCTGTGGACAGCCGCGGCCAGTTTGTCTGGCGGCACGCCGGTGCATTACCTTTGCGAAGAAGCCAACGGCTGGATGCCTGATTTGGCAGATATTCGCGCCAAAGTCACCCCCCGCACCAAGGGCATTGTGGTGATCAACCCCAACAATCCGACCGGCGCCCTCTATTCAGATGAATTGCTCAAAGGCATTGTGGCCATTGCGCGTGAGCACGGCTTGGTCATTTTTGCTGACGAGGTGTACGACAAAGTGCTTTACGACGGCACCAAACACACCCCATTGGCCAGCTTGTCGCAAGATGTGCTGACCCTGACCTTCAACTCGCTGTCCAAAAGCTACCGCTCGTGCGGCTACAGAGCGGGCTGGATGGTGATCTCGGGTGACAAGAAAAATGCACGCGACTACATCGAGGGTTTGAACATGCTCTCGAACATGCGCTTGTGCGCCAATGTGCCCGGCCAATGGGCCATTCAGACGGCCTTGGGCGGCCACCAAAGCATCAATGAATTGGTGGGTGAGGGCGGGCGACTGCGCAAACAACGTGATTTGGCCTATCAATTGATCACCGCCATTCCGGGTGTCAGTTGCGTCAAGCCGCATGCCGCGCTGTACATGTTTCCGAAATTGGATCCCACCATTTACCCGGTTCAAGACGACCAAGACTTTTTCTTGCAATTGCTCGAAGAAACCAAGGTCATGCTGGTCCAAGGCACGGGATTTAACTGGCCCGACACCGACCATTTCCGCATTGTGTTTTTGCCGCACGAAGACGATTTGCGCGAAGCCATTGCCCGCGTCGCACGCTTTTTGCAAGGCGCTCGCAAGCGCTTTGGCACTGAAGCTTTGGTGGCCTGAGTCCCCCAGTTCCCGCCCGCAATTTGCGGGCTAAATGTAGTAAAGAAGTTAAGTCATGAAACCGATCAAAGTAGGCCTGCTGGGCATGGGCACCGTGGGCAGTGGCACATTCAATGTGCTCAAGCGCAATCAGGGAGAAATTCAGCGTCGGGCAGGCCGTGGTATCGAGATCACCATGGTGGCCGATTTGGATGTGGCCCGTGCCAAGGCGTTGGCCGGCGAGGGCGTTCAAGTGGTGGCCGATGGCCGGGAGATCATTGCCAACCCCGAGATCGACATCGTGATCGAGTTGATCGGTGGCTATGGCGTTGCCAAAACCATGGTGATGGAGGCCATTGCCGCTGGCAAACACGTGGTCACAGCCAACAAGGCATTGCTGGCCGTGCATGGCACGGAGATTTTTTCTGCCGCTCAGGCCAAAGGCGTGATGGTGGCTTTTGAGGCCGCTGTGGCCGGTGGTATCCCGATCATCAAAGCGCTGCGCGAAGGCCTGACCGCCAACAGCATTCAGTGGGTGGCAGGCATCATCAACGGCACCACCAACTTCATCTTGTCCGAGATGCGTGACAAGGGTTTGGATTTTGGTGTGGTGCTGAAAGAAGCGCAGCGTTTGGGCTATGCAGAAGCCGATCCAACCTTTGACATCGAAGGCGTGGATGCGGCCCACAAAGTC
This sequence comes from Pseudomonadota bacterium, assembly GCA_041179665.1. Classification (GTDB taxonomy): domain Bacteria; phylum Pseudomonadota; class Gammaproteobacteria; order Burkholderiales; family Burkholderiaceae_C; genus Limnohabitans_A. The sequence goes on along the minus strand of JBEGTA010000174.1, from coordinate 6,139 downwards.
ACGTTGATGAGCGCGATCGCCTTTGGTATTCCGGTGCAGTTTGACAAAGCCTATGTCGAAGGCATTACCCAACTCGGCGCAGCCGACATCAAATATGCCGAGCAATTGGGCTACCGCATCAAGTTGTTGGGCATCACCAAGCGCACCGCCAACGGCGTTGAGTTGCGTGTGCACCCCAGCTTGGTGCCGACGCAGCGTCTCATTGCCAATGTCGAAGGAGCGATGAACGCGGTCATGGTGCAAGGCGATGCGGTGGGCACCACTTTGTATTACGGCAAGGGTGCCGGCTCTGAGCCCACCGCCAGTGCGGTGATTGCTGATTTGGTTGACATTGCACGGTTGCACACGGCCGACCCGCAAAACCGCGTGCCCCATTTGGCTTTCCAGCCTGGCTCGATGAGCAATTTGTCGGTGCTGCCCATGGCCGATGTGGTGACCAGCTATTACCTGCGTTTGCGCGTGGCTGACCAAGCCGGCGTGTTGGCCAAGTTGACAGGTCTGCTGGCCCAAGCCGACATCAGCATCGATGCCGTGTTGCAGCGCGAGGCTGACCAAGTGAGCCAAGCGGGCGAAAACCAAACCGACGTGATCATCTTGACCCACGACACCCGCGAGGGCACCTTGAACGCTGTCTTGGCCGAAATGCAGGCCCTTCCTACTGTCATGGCGCCGATTGTGCGCATTCGCAAAGAAGAGTTGAACTGATGCGTTACCAGTCCACACGTGGTCATGCTGACCGCAAACAATTTTGCGAAATTTTGCTGGAAGGGTTGGCCCCAGACGGCGGTTTGTACTTGCCCGAGAGTTACCCTCAACTCGATGCAACGGCGTTGCAGCAGTTGCGCCAAGTTTGGCAAAGCCAGGGTTATGCGGCCTTGGCTTTTGAAATTTTGTCGCTTTACATCGACGACATTCCGCGCGATGACTTGAAGGCGCTTTGCCAAAAAACCTACACCCCCAAAGTGTTTGGCAGTGCTGAAATTGTGCCCCTCAAGCCGTTGAAAAGCGCTGGTCAAAGCCGGCCTGATTTGTATTTGGAAGCCTTGTCGAACGGTCCCACCTTGGCCTTCAAAGACATGGCCATGCAGTTGCTGGGCAACTTGTTCGAGTACGAGCTGGCTCGTCGCGGTGAGACCTTGAACATTCTGGGCGCCACCTCCGGTGACACGGGCAGCGCCGCCGAATATGCGATGCGTGGCAAAAAGGGGGTGCGGGTTTTCATGACCAGCCCGCATGGCCGCATGAGCCCGTTTCAGCAGGCGCAGATGTTCAGCTTGTTGGACGAAAACATTCACAACATCGCCATCGAAGGCGTTTTTGACGACTGCCAAGACATTGTCAAGGCGGTCTCCAACGATTTGGCCTTCAAGAGCCAATACAAAATAGGCACGGTCAATTCGATCAATTGGGCGCGCTTGTTGGCCCAAGTGGTGTATTACTTTGCCGGTTATTTTCAGGCCACGCAGAACAACGACCAGAAGGTCAGTTTCACCGTGCCCAGTGGCAACTTTGGCAACGTCTGCGCAGGCCACGTGGCCCGCATGATGGGTTTGCCCATCGACCGCTTGGTGGTGGCAACCAACGAAAACGATGTGTTGGATGAGTTTTTCCGCACCGGTGTTTACCGCGTTCGCGGCACGGCCGATACGCACGAAACCTCCAGTCCTTCTATGGACATTTCTAAAGCCAGCAACTTTGAGCGCTTTGTTTTTGACTTGCTCGAACGCGATGGCGTGACCACCAAGGCCATCTTCGGTGCGGGCCTGAGCCAAAAGGGGTTCTTTGATTTGTCTGGCGACCCTCGGTTTGCCAAAGCCGCTTCGGTGTTCGGTTTTGAAAGCGGTCGCAGCACCCACGCCAACCGTCTGAGCACCATCCAGCAAGTGTTTGCGCAGTATGGCGTGATGATCGACACCCACACAGCCGACGGCGTGAAGGTGGCCAAGGAGCACTTGAAACCTTCTATTCCGATGATCGTTTTAGAAACCGCATTGCCCATCAAGTTTGCGGCAACGATCGTTGAAGCGCTGGGTCGGCAACCTGATCGACCTGCCCAGTTTGAAGGCATCGAAGCTTTGCCTAAGCGTGTTCATGTCATGAAATCCGATGTGAACTTGGTCAAGGCCTTCATTCAACAACACTGCGATTGACCGTCATGTCCACAGCACCCCGTGCGCCCTTGATGACACTGGACGATGCGCTGACAGCTTTGCTGTCGCAAATTGCGCCTTTGAATCGCTTTGAGACCGTGGCCACCTTGGATGCCGACGGCCGAATATTGGCGCATGACTTGGTCTCGCAATTGCAGGTGCCTGCTTTTGATAACTCGTCCATGGATGGTTACGCGGTGCGCAGTGCCGATGTGCAGACACCCGGGGCCGAGTTGACGGTGACACAGCGAATCCCAGCGGGGCATTTTGGTCAACCCTTGTTGGCGGGGCAGGCGGCACGCATTTTCACGGGCGCGCCCTTGCCGCCCGGGGCCGATGCGATCGTGATGCAAGAACAAGCCGAGGCAGTGGCCGAAGGCGATGCCACCCGAGTTCGGTTTTTGGCTGCAGCGACGCCCGGGCAATGGGTGCGCTACAGCGGTGAAGACATTCGCTCGGGCGATACCGTCTTGCAGCAAGGCCAAAAACTCGGCCCTGCCCAATTGGGTTTGGCGGCCAGTTTGGGCTTGGCGCAACTGCCGGTCACGGCGCGACCCAAAGTGGCGTTGTTCTCAACTGGCGACGAATTGGTCATGCCTGGTGATGTGGCTCCGGCCGATATGCCCCCGGGCTCAATTTACAACTCAAACCGTTTTTTCTTGCGCGCCTTGTTGATGCGCATGGGCTGCGAGGTCACCGATCTGGGCATCGTGCCCGACAATCGCTCGGCCACTGAGGCCGCTTTGCAAGGCGCGGCAGAACAACACGATTTGATCGTCACCAGTGGCGGCGTCTCCGTCGGCGAAGAAGACCATGTGAAACCTGCTGTGCAGGCCTTGGGGGCTTTGGCCCTTTGGCAAATTGCCATGAAGCCCGGCAAGCCTTTTGCGTATGGGCATGTGCGCCGTGCGGCGCATACCGGCCAAGCGCATTTTGTGGGTTTGCCAGGCAACCCTGTGTCGAGCTTTGTGACCTTTTTGCTGATGGTCAAACCCCTGATTTTGGCGCTGCAAGGGGCTGGGCAAAAGGCACCGGTCAGCATGACCATGAGAGCTGATTTTGAGTGGCCCAAAGCTGACAAGCGGCGCGAATTTTTGCGTGTGAAGCGCAATGCCCAAGGGGGTTTAGAGCTGTTCCCGAACCAAAGTTCTGGGGTCTTGACCTCTATGGTTTGGGCCGATGGCGTGGTGGACAACCCTGCTGGGCAAACCATTGCGCGGGGTGATACCGTTCACTTTTGGCCATTGTCGGAGTGGTTGTCATGAAGGTTCAAGTCCGTTACTTTGCCTCTTTGCGTGAAAACATGGGTACTGCCAGTGAGTGGGTGGAGACCTCAGCGCAACAGGTTGCTGATTTGCGCCAACAACTGATGGACCGCGGTGGCGTGTATGCCGAAGCTTTGGCCAGTCACCGCCCTGTGCGCGTGGCGGTCAATCAGGTCATGGCGCAAGACACCACGGCGTTGCAAGAGGGTTGCGAAGTGGCCTTTTTTCCCCCCGTCACTGGAGGGTGAGTCTGTGAACCAAAGCGTTTCCATTCAAACCGAAGACTTCGATGTCAGCCAAGAACTGGCCGCATTGCGTGCGCAAGACTTGCGCGTGGGGGCGGTTTGTAGCTTTGTTGGAACGGTGCGCGACACGCGCGCCCTGACCGGCCAAGCCAACGACGAAGTTCAGTCGATGGAACTCGAGCACTACCCGGGCATGACCGAAAAATCGATCGAAGCGATGATCGAAGAAGCCCATCGGCGCTTTGACTTTTATGCTGCCCGTGTGGTGCACCGGGTGGGGCGCTTGTCGCCGGCGGATCAAATTGTGTTGGTGGCGGTGACCTCTGCACATCGCGGCGAAAGCTTCAAGGCGTGTGAGTTCCTGATGGACTACTTGAAGACACAAGCCCCTTTTTGGAAAAAAGAGCAATCCCCGCTGGGTGCGCAGTGGGTCGATGCGCGTGTCTCGGACGATGCTGCGTTAGCGCGTTGGGGAATTCAAGCTGGCAATGCTTGATTGAGCCGCAGGGTTTTGTCGCCCCTGAGCACAGGCTTGCACCGTATCAATGCATCCGTGCATCAATGCATCAATGGCCTTTGCGCGGGCTTTGGGTCGGCCTCGTCGCCGGGCTGTGATGGTGACACTGCCAAATCGTGGGCTGGTGTCAGAGCCCAGTCGGCTTTGCTGGCGGTTTGTTGAATCAAATGAATCAGACCGTGCACCAAGGGGGCTTGCAAATTGAGCGTGCACGCAGGTCGGGCTTCCTCTAATTTTTGATGAAAAATGATCTCCAGGCTGTGATTGGCCTGCAAGTTCAATTGCGCGTCAGTGATTAACAAAGGCGCCTCGCCCAATGGCAACTGCAAGGCCTCGGCGGTGTAGGGGGTCGAAAAGTCGGCATTTTTCATAAATGCATCGCGCTTCAAATCGGTCAACAGATGCTGCGTTGGGGCATCGCTGGCTGCGAGTCCGGGTTGTGCTGCCTCGAGGCGCACCACCATTTGCGTCAAGGCGGGCAATATCAGGGTGACCATGCGACGTGTCAGCCAAAAGCGGTATTCCTCCCCAGCCAAGGTGTTGAGCCTGATCAACAGGCGGTCTTGGCGCTCATCGTGGCTGACGGACAGCTGGTGAATGTTCATTCTTTGATTTTAGGCAACCCGGGGATGACCACCAAGCCTTGAAAATCAGCCATCATCCCCAAACTAGGGCGCAACGGAGAATATTCATGCGACTTGACAAACTCACCACCAAATTTCACGAAGCCTTGTCCGATGCGCAGACCATCGCCTTGGGCCGCGACCACGCTTACATTGAGCCGGTGCACGTGTTGTTGGCCATGCTCAAGCAAGAGGATGGCCCCAAAGCCTTGCTGATGCGAGCGGGCGTTCAAGTGCAAAGCCTGACGATGGCGGCCGAAGCGGCCATCGGCCGATTGCCCCAAGTAACGGGTCAGGACCAGGTGCAAGTCGGCCCTGATCTGGCCAAGCTCCTGCAAGGGGCTGAAAAAGAGTCCATCAAGCGCGGAGATGCCTTCATTGCCAGCGAGTTGTTTTTGTTGGCCATTGCGGACAACAAGGGCGATATTGGGCGATTGGCCAAAGAGCACGGCCTATCTCGCGCCAGCCTTGAGTTAGCCATTGATGCTTTGCGTGGCGGGCAGACGGTGGGCAATGCCGACGCTGAAAGCCAACGTGAATCGTTGAAAAAATACTGCATCGACCTGACCGAGCGTGCGCGCATTGGCAAGCTCGATCCAGTGATCGGTCGCGATGACGAAATACGCCGCGCCATTCAGGTCCTTCAGCGGCGCACCAAAAACAACCCGGTGCTGATTGGTGAGCCGGGGGTGGGCAAAACCGCCATCGTTGAAGGTTTGGCGCAACGCATAGTGGCTGGGGAAGTGCCCGACTCTTTGCAGGGCAAGCGGGTGCTGTCACTCGATATGGCGGCGTTGTTGGCCGGCGCCAAGTTCAGGGGCGAATTCGAAGAGCGCCTCAAATCTGTTTTGAGTGAACTGGCCAAAGACGAAGGCCAGACGATTTTGTTCATTGACGAGTTGCACACCATGGTGGGCGCCGGCAAAGCCGAAGGCGCCATGGATGCCGGCAACATGCTCAAGCCGGCCTTGGCCCGCGGGGAGTTGCATTGTGTGGGCGCCACCACCCTCGATGAGTACCGCAAATACATCGAAAAAGACGCTGCCTTGGAGCGCCGGTTCCAGAAAATCTTGGTGAATGAACCCACTGTGGAAGCGACGATTGCCATTTTGCGTGGCTTGCAAGAAAAGTACGAAATCCACCACGGCGTGGACATCACCGACCCCGCCATTGTGGCGGCCGCCGAACTGAGCCACCGCTATATCACCGACCGATTTTTGCCGGACAAAGCCATTGATTTGATTGATGAAGCAGCGGCCAAGATCAAGATCGAAATTGACTCCAAACCCGAGGTCATGGACAAGCTGGATCGTCGCTTGATCCAACTTCAAATTGAACG
>JBEGTA010000173.1:0-3297 GCA_041179665.1 Pseudomonadota bacterium | reverse complement strand
CCCAGTTCTTCGGCGGTGACTTCTTCGTGGGTCACGGTTTTGACCACTTCGGGGCCCGTGACAAACATGTACGAGGTGTCTTTGACCATGAAGATGAAATCGGTCAGTGCAGGCGAATACACCGCGCCACCAGCCGATGGGCCCATGATCATGCTGATTTGAGGCACCACGCCGCTGGCCATGACGTTGCGCTGGAACACGTCGGCATAACCGCCGAGCGAGGCCACGCCCTCTTGAATGCGGGCACCGCCCGAGTCGTTCAAGCCGATCACAGGGGCACCGACTTTCATGGCTTGGTCCATGATTTTGCAAATCTTCTCGGCATGCGTTTCAGACAAAGCGCCACCGTACACCGTGAAGTCTTGGCTGAAGACAAACACCAAACGGCCATTGATCATGCCGTAGCCCGTGACCACACCGTCGCCCGGAATCTTGTTGTCTTGCATGCCGAAGTCGGTGCAACGGTGCTCGACAAACATGTCCCATTCTTCGAAGGTGCCTTCGTCCAGCAAGACCTCCAGGCGCTCACGGGCGGTGAGTTTGCCTTTGGCGTGCTGCGCGTCAATGCGCTTTTGCCCGCCGCCCAAGCGGGCTGCGGCACGCTTTTTTTCCAGTTGTTCAATGATGTCTTGCATGGTGGCTCTCTTTTCTCCAGGAAGATTTCAAATTAACTCTGCGCCCGATAAGCACTGAGCAGTTGACGGGCAGCCGTTGACGCAGCCAATTGGCCGGCAGCGACTTGTTGGCTGATGGTGGGCAGCAGCGCTTGCACGCTCGGCTGGGCCCGAAAATTTTGTTTCAGCCCCGCGTTGATGCGCTCCCACATCCACGACAAGGCTTGCTGTTGGCGGCGGTTGGCCAGATGGCCATGGCGGGTTTGCAATTGCTGAAAATCCGTCACGGTGTGCCAAAAAGCATCAACCCCTTGGCCCAGCAAGGCACTCAGTTGCACCACCTTAGGGTGCCACTGGGTGGTGTCGGCATGGGCATGGCCGGCGCTGCCGTGCATGCCCAACAGTTGCAAGGCACTGGTGATTTGCAATTGGGCACGGGTGGCCGCCATGGCATCGATGTCGGCTTTGTTGATGACCACCAAATCGGCGATTTCCATCACACCTTTTTTGATGGCCTGCAAATCGTCGCCCGCGTTGGGCAGTTGCATCAATACAAACATGTCGGTCATGTTGGCCACCGCCGTTTCGGATTGGCCCACACCCACCGTTTCAACAATCACCACGTCGTAGCCAGCGGCTTCGCACACCAACATGGACTCGCGTGTTTTCTCGGCCACGCCGCCCAAAGTGCCACTGCTGGGGCTGGGCCGGATGTAAGCCAGCTCGTGCACGCTGAGGTGTTCCATGCGGGTTTTGTCGCCCAAGATCGAGCCGCCCGAAACCGTTGAAGAAGGGTCCACCGCCAACACCGCCACCCGGTGACCTTGGCCAATCAAATACAAGCCCAGCGCTTCGATGAAAGTGGATTTGCCCACGCCGGGCACACCGCTGATGCCCAAGCGAAACGACTTGCCCGTGTGCGGCAACATGGCCGTGAGCAAGTCATCCGCCAACAGGCGGTGGTCCGCCCGCGTGGACTCCAACAGCGTGATGGCTTTGGCCATGGCGCGGCGCTGCTCAGCCGCTTGGCCTTGCAACAACGCCTCGATCAACTGGGCAGGATTCACCCGATGGCCTTCTTGATTTGCTCCAGCACATCTTTGGCGCTGACTGGAATCGGGGTGCCCGGGCCGTAGATGCCTTTGACGCCGGCTTCATAGAGCATGTCGTAGTCTTGGCGCGGAATCACGCCGCCCACGAAGACGATGATGTCGTCGGCCCCTTGTTTCTTGAGCTCGGCAATGATCGCGGGCACCAACGTTTTGTGGCCTGCAGCCAAAGTGGACACGCCCACCGCGTGCACGTCGTTTTCAATCGCTTGGCGTGCGCACTCTTCGGGCGTTTGGAAGAGCGGCCCCATGTCCACGTCGTAGCCCAAGTCGGCAAAGGCTGTGGCCACCACTTTGGCCCCACGGTCGTGGCCGTCTTGGCCCAATTTGGAAATCATGACGCGTGGGCGGCGGCCTTGCGCCTCTGCAAAGGCCGCAATATCGGCCTTGAGTTGGTTCCAATATTCCATGGTGTCCCCCACATTTTCGCCATCGTCGTAGGCGGCGGCGTAAACGCCCGTCACCTTCTGCGTGTCGGCACGGTGACGGCCAAACGCTTTTTCAAGCGCATCGGAGACCTCGCCCACCGTGGCGCGCAGGCGGACCGCTTTAATTGACAAATCCAGCAAGTTGCCCTGCCCCGATTCGGCGGCGGCGCTCAATGCGTCGAGTGCGGCTTGCACCTTGGCACTGTCGCGGGTGGCACGGATTTTTTTCAGTCGCTCAATTTGGCCATCGCGCACTTTCACGTTGTCAATCGCCAAGATGTCGATCGGGTCTTCTTTGGCCAACTTGTATTTGTTGACGCCCACGATGACGTCTTTGCCGGAGTCGATGCGGGCTTGCTTTTCGGCCGCCGCCGCTTCGATCTTGAGCTTGGCCCAGCCGCTGTCCACGGCCTTGGTCATGCCGCCCATGGCCTCGACTTCCTCAATAATGGCCCAGGCTTTGTCGGCCATCTCTTGGGTCAGGCTTTCCATCATGTAGCTGCCGGCCCACGGGTCGATGACGTTGGTGATGTGGGTTTCTTCTTGAATGATGAGTTGGGTGTTGCGCGCGATGCGGGCACTGAACTCGGTGGGCAAGGCAATGGCTTCGTCAAACGAGTTGGTGTGCAGCGACTGGGTGCCGCCAAACACCGCCGCCATGGCCTCGATGGTGGTGCGCACCACGTTGTTGTAGGGGTCTTGCTCGGTGAGCGACCAGCCCGAGGTTTGGCTGTGGGTGCGCAGCATCAGGCTCTTGGGGTTCTTCGCGTCAAAGCCCTTCATGATGCGGCACCACAACAGGCGAGCGGCACGCATCTTGGCAATCTCTAAGTAAAAGTTCATGCCCACCGCCCAGAAAAAGGACAGGCGGCCGGCAAATTCGTCCACATCCATGCCCTTGGCGATGGCGGTTTTCACATACTCTTTGCCGTCGGCCAAAGTGAACGCCATCTCGAGCGCTTGGTTGGCACCGGCTTCTTGCATGTGGTAGCCAGAGATCGAGATCGAGTTGAACTTCGGCATATTTTTGGCCGTGTATTCAATGATGTCGCCAATGATCTTCATGGACGGCTCGGGCGGGTAGATGTAGGTGTTGCGCACCATGAACTCTTTCAGAATGTCGTTCTGAATGGTTCCGCTCAATTT
>JBEGTA010000172.1:0-11803 GCA_041179665.1 Pseudomonadota bacterium | reverse complement strand
TTCTTTCACACAAACTCCTCGTTTTGAGTTGTCAATTCACGGCTGCATCGATGGCCAATTGCGTACATACCGCACGACACACCATCACCGCAGATTCGTCTGCAATCCGATAAAACATGTGAGCACCTTGGCGGCGTTTTCCCAACACACCAGATCTGTACATGATGTTCAGATGTTGCGACATATTGGGTTGTGCAATATCAATGTTTTCAAGCAATTGCCCGACATTCTTTTCACCTTGGCACAACTGACTGATGATGCGGACGCGAACGGGTGTTGACAGAACAGCAAATAGGTCAGCTGCCTTCTCAAAAACCTCATCCACCTCATCAGTCATAGCGTCAATGCCATTAAGTTCTTATATTCGAATGTGCGAATATTAAAGATAAGTGATGAATCTGAATCAGAAATTACAGCGCCTCACTCTTTTGCCTAGGACTAACCCTGATTGGGTAACCCATCCATTGGTACCGCTCTCTTCGATAGCGGTACATGCGTTCTAAAGACTCGAACGAATTGAATCTCTTCAGGATTACTTGAACTTGTAATGATCGCGATTGAGCACTGCAGCCACAGAGCTCACATCCTCTGGGAACATGCCCAAGTTCAATTCGGTGTTGCATTGCTCCACCATGCCTCGTAGCAGCGAGGCATTGTTGACACGACCCTGCGGTCTATAAATAGCACTGCCGTCACCACCGACTTTGGAAACATGACAAGCCACGCATTTGCTTTCGGCGATCAATCTTTCTCCCAATTTGTAATCTGCCTCTTTGAAAATAGCAGGTTGGGCGTGCGCCGATATCAGCATAAAGGCCGCAGCCAATACACCAAAGGTCAAATCAAGCAATTTCATTTTTACCCCAATAAAAAAGCCGTTCAAGAGCAAACTCTTGAACGGCAATAAAAAGCCACGAGTACCAATCGAGCTTTTAAATCAAACCATTTTTCTAATGCCCGTGAAGGCATCAAAAATTACTTGGCGCCAGCCAAAATCCAAGTGGCCAATGTCAGGGCGTCAGCATCGCTCAGTGCAGCTTGCGCGGGCATAGGCACAGGGCCCCACTTGCCAGCACCACCAGCTTTGATGCTCTTGGCCAGATTGACAGCGGCATCCTTTTGGCCCGCATATTTCTTGGCCACATCTTGGTAAGAAGGGCCCACCAATTTCTTTTCCACAGCGTGGCAGGCCATGCAAGCGTTTTTCTTGGCCATATCCATGTTCGCAAAAGCGGGGGCAGTCATCAAAGCAGACACAGCAGCAATGGCAACGATCAATTTCATGAGGACTCCTGATAAATTGAATATAACTGACGACTAATTTAACCGAATTTCACGGCATATTGACCGCGATCAGGCGATTAAATTGTCAGGGATTTTACTTATCGGAGACAACCCGGAAATACTCAGGTCATTCGAAATCATTCATAAGTGGGCTGCTCTGGTTTGACCACGGGCTGACCTGCAACCACCCAAGCGTCAAAGCCACCCGCTAAAGAGCAAACGTTCAAGTAACCCATGTTTTGCATGCTTTGAGCCGCCAACGCCGCACGACCACTGGTTTTGCAATACAAGACCACTTTCAAGTCGCGCGCGGACAGCGCAGGCGTGCCACTGAGCTTGAACTCGAGCAGACCCCGAGGCATCAGAATGGCCCCCGGCAAATGCCCGGCAGCAAACTCGTCGGCCTCACGCACATCGATCAGCACATCGGCTTGTTGGATGGCCATTGGCGCTTCTTGTACTGAAATTTCTCGAATTGCTGTTTTGGCATCGGCCACCAAATCATGTGCTGTTTTCATTGTGTTTCTCCTGTTGATTGAAGAGGCAATCGATCAGTGGGCCAATTGCCCATTGATCGATTGCAAACTTTGCAGCGACATGGCGCCAGTCAATGCATCCAGTTGCAATTGCGTCAACAGCACGTCGGTTTGAGCCCGTAGCAGCGCCTGTTCGGCTTGGGTAGCGTCATTTTCTGCTTGCAATAAATCCAAGGTCGTCCGATCCCCCACTTGCCGGCCCAAACGGGTCGCATCAAGGCGAGCCATGCTGGCTTTCCATGCGGCTAGCATCGCCGACAACCGAGTAGGCGCCGTTTGCAATGACAACCACACCGCTTGAGTTTGCTGCAACACCTGATCACGCATGACCTCGTAATCTGCAGCGGCTTTCTCAGCGGCACTGACCGACTCATGCAACTTGGCACTGCGCCATCCGCCCGTGTACAAAGGCAGATTCATGCTGATGCCCACCATTTGTTGTTGTTGGGTTTGCGAGGAAGCGCCAAAATCACCCTTCCCACTCCAGCGTTCTCGCCCCGCCGAAGCCACCAGGTCGACACTTGTACCCCCACTGAGCTGGTGTTTTTTGACCTCTTGTTGCGCAACATCCCATTGGGCTTTTTGCAGCAGCAGTCCCGTGTTGGATTGCCGCACTTGCTCTTGCACTTGCGCCAAAGAAGGCACGTTGGGCAAGGTCAACTCGGCTTTAGGTGTCAACACTTTCATCGCCTCTGCGCTCAACTTGGTGGATTGAGTCAATTCATGACGTGCCAATTGAACTTCGTGTTGTGCAGCCAGCAGTTGCACTTGCAAACCTGCCGCCCGGGCCATCGCCTCATGGGTATCAGTGACCGGTAAATCACCCAGTGCAAACCGATCGCGCACTTCGGTCAGCGAACGACTCACTGCGGCAAATTGATTTTGAAGAAGTTGCCACTGTCGTTCTGCCAGCAACAACTTGAAGTACCGTTGCGCTGTCAATTGCATGAATTGCTGCTGTGCCAGGTCGGCGCGCAACTCAGCCACGCTGGCGGCTTTTTGCAACTGCACTTGCTGGGCATCTCGTTCGGGGCTGTACAACGGCTGTTTGGCTTGCAAGCTCCAACGGGTTGAGTTGGCTGCATTGGCCGAGGTGGCAAAGTTGCCCGAACTGGGTCCGCCGCCCATAGAAAACTGGGCGCCTTGTGTGTTGGTGTCTGCCGACATCAAGCCGACATTGGCGTTGCCCATCAATACAGGCCGCCACAGCGATTTGGCCTGCGCTTCAAAGGCTTGAACCGACGAGCGGGTGGCCGAAACCACCTGCATTTGGGGATCATGCTGGCGGGCTTGCTCCCAAGTTTGCAACAAGTCCAGCGCATGGGCAGAAGGCATACACAGCAAGGCCAATGAGCACAGGCGGCTCAGCCGCTGGTAAGGCGTGAAAGTCAAACGCAACATAAAGAGCTCGTTGACTCAGCAGCCACGCTCAATGCCCAACTTGCTCAAGATGGTTTCCATCAAGCACCATTTTGAAAGGGCGCTTTGCAACAAGTTGGCGCCGACAAAAGCGGTGAATGCCAACCACCACTCGCTGACAAAGATCGGGCTCGAAGAAATGCCCAAAGCCAAGGACAGCAAGATGAAGGTGCCCGCCACCAAGCGAACGATTTGCCATGATTTCATGATGAACTCCTGAAGTAAAAAAATCAATTTGCGAACTTTTTACGGTACGCCACAAAATACAACGTCGGAATGACCACCAAGGTCAAGACGGTCGAGACAAAGATGCCGAAGATCAGCGAGATTGCCAGGCCATTGAAGATGGGGTCATCCAAAATAAAGAAGGCACCGATCATGGCGGCCAGGCCGGTCAACATGATGGGCTGCGCGCGGGTAATGGCTGACTGAACAATGGCACGCTTGAAGTCCATACCACTTTGCACTTGCAGGTTGATGAAGTCCACCAGCAAGATGGAGTTGCGGACGATGATGCCCGCCAAGGCGATCATCCCGATCATGCTGGTAGCGGTGTACTGCGCGTGCAGCAAGGCATGGCCAGGCATGACACCAATGATCGTCAGCGGAATCGGGGCCATGATGATCAAAGGCGTGAGGTAGGAACCAAACTGCGCGACCACCAACAAATAAATCAAGATCAACCCCACGCCATAGGCGGCGCCCATGTCACGGAATGTCTCATAGGTCACTTGCCACTCGCCATCCCATTTGAGGGCATAGCCGCGCCAAGCGTCATCTGGCTGGCTGATGAAAAACTCTTCCACTTGACCACCGTCAGGCCCAGAGATTTTGGCGATATCCCCACGCATCTTGAACAGGCCATACAACGGACTGTCGACTTTGCCAGCCATGTCGGCATTGACAAAATTGACCGGTAACAAGTCTTTGTGAATCACCGGTTGCTCACGTAACGTGTCACTCACTGTGACCAGTTCACGGATCGGCACCACTTTGCCCGAGGCACTCTTCACGCCCAATTGCAACAAGGCACCCAAATCGCCATGCAAAGATTCTGGCAATTGAATCAAAGCAGGGACGGGATACTTGCTACCGTCATGCAAAGAGGTGACCGACTCACCCGTCAAACCCGCGTGCAAGGTACTCACAATGGCCTGCTGCGATACACCCAGCAATGCGGCCTTGCGGCGATCAACCAACAAAATTTTGCGCGGCGCATCGGCAATCGAACTGTCGTCAATGTCCACCACGCCTTCTGTTTTTTCGAAGACTGCACGCACGGCCTGAGCCACTTGGCGACGACCTTCGGCGTCAGGTCCGTAAATCTCGGCCACGATGGGCGACATCACCGGGGGACCTGGCGGCACTTCAACCACTTTCACATTGGCACCGTGACGACGACCAATCTCTTGCAAAGCTGGACGCACCCGGGTTGCAATGGCATGGCTCTTTTCACTGCGTTCTGACTTGCCGACCAAGTTGACCTGCAGATCGCCCAACTCACTGCCGGCGCGCAGGTAATACTGGCGCACCAAACCATTGAAGTTGATCGGTGCCGCGGTGCCCACATAGGCTTGGTAATGCGTGACCTCAGGCACGGTGGAGAGATGCCCACCCAACTCGCGCAAGACGGCGGCCGTTTTTTCAAGCGGCGTTCCAGCAGGCATGTCTACCACCACTTGAAACTCCGACTTGTCGTCGAAGGGCAGCATTTTGAGCATGACCAAGCCTGTGGCCGGCAGCACCAAAGAAAGCGCAATCAAACCAGCAATTCCCAGGCCCAAAAACTTGCGATTGCGCGATCCGTTTTGCGCGTGCAGCAAAGGCTGGAAAATCTTTTCAAACAAAGGCTCAAGTTTGGCGCTCAAACCTGTGTGCCCACCTTGAGCGTCGTGCGCATGCCCTGTTAAAGGCTTCATCCATTTACCCGAGAGCCAAGGCGTAATGACAAATGCAATAGCCAGTGACAACAGCATGCCCAAACTGGCGTTGATTGGGATGGGGCTCATGTAAGGCCCCATCAGGCCACTCACAAAGGCCATCGGCAACAAGGCGGCGATCACCGTTAACGTGGCCAAAATCGTAGGGCCACCCACTTCGTCCACGGCCCCCGGAATGATTTCTCGGATGCTTTTACCGGGATACAACTGCTGATGGCGATGGATGTTTTCCACCACCACAATGGCATCGTCGACCAAAATGCCGATCGAAAAAATCAGCGCGAACAGGGACACACGGTTCAAAGTGAAGCCCCAAGCCCACGAAGCAAACAAGGTGGCGGTCAAAGTCAAAATCACGGCGACACCCACGATGGCAGCCTCTCGACGGCCCAAGGCCATGAACACCAGCGCCACCACAGAAGCTGTGGCGAACAACAGCTTTTGAATCAACTTTTGTGCTTTGGCGTTGGCAGTTTCGCCGTAATTGCGGGTCTCCACTACTTCGATGTCTTCGGGAATCACAGTGCCCTTGAGTTTCTCGACTCGGCTTTTCACACCGTTGGCCACGTCGATGGCGTTTTCACCAGATTTCTTGGTGATCGACAAGGTCACAGCGGCAAATTCTTCTCCGCCGTTTTGGCTGTTGTTGCCATGCCAGACATAGCGTTGCGCGGGCATCGGGCCATCGACCACGGTCGCCACATCTTTCATGAAAACCGGCTTGCCTTGGACAACTTGGACCACCAAGTCCGCAACATCAGTGGCCTGTGCCAAGTGGGGTCCAGCCTCAATGGCGATGCTCTTGTTGGCACTCAGAAGATCGCCCACCGGCATACCCAAATTGGCCGATTGCAAAGCCATTCGCAGGTCATGTACCGTGACGCCCGAACCACTCATGCGCTGTGGATCAATTTGCACGATGACCGCACGACGCGGCCCGCCAATGGTGACCACATCTCGCGTACCGGGAACGCGCTTGATATCAGCTTCCATGCTGTGTGCCACTCTCTCGAGATCAAATGCACTGACCTCTTGGGTACGCCCGTGCAATGTCAAGGACACAACCGGCACATCGTCAATGCCTTTGGGTTTGATCAGTGGTTCTGGCAAGCCTAAATTGCGTGGCATCCAGTCAGCGTTTTCTCGAATGGTGTCGTGCAGTTTGACCAGTGCTTCGGTACGCGGCACGCCCACCTTGAATTGCACCGTCATGATGGCTACGCCAGGACGCGAGACCGAGTACACATGCTCCACACCTGCGATTTTGGACAGCACTTGCTCGGCCGGAATGGCCACCATCTGTTCAACGTCCCGCACCGATGCACCCGGAAAAGGTGCGATCACGTTGGCCATGGTCACATTGATCTGCGGTTCTTCTTCACGCGGGGTCACCATCACCGCGAACACACCCAACAAAAATGCCACCAATGCCAACAAAGGCGTGATTTGTGCGCCCTGAAATGCCGCTGCAATACGGCCTGAAATTCCCATTTTTTGCTCACTCATGGTTTGGCTTTCAGAGTTTTTTGCTTAAGGTGGCCGGCTCGGTGACAACCTGCTCACCTTCACTCACGCCGGACAGCACTTCGACCGTCTGCCCCACACTGCGCCCTAAACGAACTTGACGCAAACGCGGCTTGCCTTGACCATCCAACACATACACCCCAGTCATCTCTGCGCGCCGGACTATGGCGGAGGTCGGCAAGAAAACACGCCCCTCAGAGCTCTCATTGCCAGTTTTGCTGCCGGGCACCCAAACGCGAGCAAACATGCCGGGCACCAATCCCTCCGTGCCGGCAGGCAAGGCCAATCGAAGCTGTGTGGTGTGGGTCACGGGATCTACCGAGGGCAACAACTGAACGCTGGCGACATTCACAGGCGTGTGACCTGCGATCTCGTAGCGCACCGCTTGCAATTGGCTGCGCACGCCTGCCAACATCGACTGAGGCACTGCAGCACTGACACGCAAAGCAGAGGGATCATGCAGGGTGATCAAGGGTCGTCCTGGCATAGCCATGTCCCCCAAAGTGACGGGCACATCTGTCACGACGCCACTGAATGGGGCGCGTACGCTAAAAAATCCGGTCTGTGTTTGCGCTGCACGTGTTTGGGCTTGCTGCGCTTGCACCTGCGCCTGAGCGGCATCAAACTGGGCTTGCGCACGGTCCAGCGCGCCTTGGCTGATGTATTGTTTCTGGAACAGTTGTTTTTGTCGTTCAAGCTCTTTGCCTGCTACACGCAGATTGGCCTGAGCAGCCTCAAGCTGCGCCGTACTGCCCACCACATTTTGTTGTGCTGCACTGGCGTCGATGCGCAACAACTCTTGTCCCGACTTGACCCGGTCACCTGCTTTGACACTCAAGCTCACGATGGCCCCCGCCACCTGTGCCGACAAGCTGGCTTGACGAACCGCCTCAACGACGGCATCCAAACTGAGTTCTTGCAGGCCGGCTCCGTTGGTTTTTGCAGCCATGCTTTTGACTGCTTGCGCAGATGGCGTGTCAGCCGCCCAAGCAGGAGCCAGAGCCAGTACCGTAGCTGTTGTAGCCAAGGCCGAAGTCAAAATCCAGCGTCTGTTCATTGAAGTCTCTCCATCCAACGGTTATGTTTGGTTACTTAGTTATTTGCAAATTTAATCATTTGCGTATGTGCGCAATGATACAATATCAAACATGCCTAGTCAACCACTTCATGGTGAACAGCATCCCTAAAATACGGTGAGGAGCGCCCTTATGAAAGATTTACCCGCCAAAGCCCTCGAACAAATTGCGGCCTATTTCCAGGCACTTTCAGAGCCGACCCGTTTGAAAATTCTGAATTTATTGAGGGACACCGAGCACAGCGTGGGCGAACTGGCTCAGCTCTCGGACTATTCCGCCGCGAATGTTTCGCGCCATCTTTCTTATCTGGCTCAACACGGCATCGTGAGCCGCGAAAGCCGGGGGGCGAGTGTTTATTACAAAGTAGCAGATCCCTCAATTTATGCACTTTGTGATTTGGTTTGCGCCAACATTGCGCGGCAATACCAACAGACTTCTAGCGACAGAGCATTGTTTGCAGCGCCGTAAATAGGGGAGCTTGCACTTAAGCAGGCTGGAGGTCGTCCCACGCTTTGAGTGCCTCGGCGGCATACATCAATGCCGGGCCTCCGCCCATGTACACACACACGGCCAACATTTCTTCCAACTCAGCGCGGGTGGCTTGTAGTTTGATCAAGGCTTTCACGTGAAAGCCAATACACCCCGAGCACCGCTGCGTCACCCCAATGGCCAAGGCCATCAGTTCTTTGTGCTTGGTGCTCAGCGCGCCTTCAGCCATAGAGGCCTGCGCCAATTGACCAAACCCTTTCATGGCTTCGGGTTGGCCTTTTCGAAATAAAGCCAAACTTGATTGAATGTCTTGCATCAAGTCGGAATGGTTGAACGTGCTCATTTGGATCACCCTTCTTCTGAGTTAGTCAAAGATCACCGACAGAACAGCAGCCACGGCTGGTCCCCAAACGATCCTCCAAATTGAGTTTAAGCACAGCAAGCTTGGCAGGATTTGCGGTTGATCAATGCCAGCCCAATGCCGTCACGTTTTTGGGGCCAGACCAACAGGCTTTGCGGTGGCACAGCCTCTACGGGCCACTTCAGGAACAGTTTCTAACGGTCGCTTTGAAATCGCTTTTCGAGATCGTTCAGGGTGTGGCTTGAGAGGGCGGCTTCACCATAGGCCAGCCGCGCTGGGCCCACTCACTCATGCCACCGTTGACATAACGAATGTTGGTAAATCCTTGTTCTTGCAAAGCTTCTGTCACTGCCCGTGAACGATTTTGTGTGTTGCAGATCAACAAGACCGGCTGGTCCGCTTGTTTGGGGATTTCAGAAACACGCTGAGCGACTTGGCTCATGGGCAACAAAACCACACCTTGCGCAACACCCGAGGCGTGCTCTTGCGCTTCACGAATGTCAATCATCAAAGCCTTGCCGGCCTCGTGTTCCGCGCGGGCTTGGTCCAAAGAAACGCTGGACACACTGGCTTCGGAACTGCAGGCTAGCAGCAACACCGTCAAACACACCAAACCCATCCAGCGCAGGTCAAAAATTCGTTTTATCAACATCGGTAGAAGCTTTCGTTCAATTAATTAAGTAATCGCAAATATATACTCTCTTGATGAGCACGTTTTCTAATCCCCAAGACACTTGGAACCAACGGTTTGCGACTGACCACTATGTGTTTGGTGAGTCGCCCAATGCCTATCTGCAATCTCAAGCCACCCATTTGGTACCCGGTCATGCGCTAGCTGTAGCCGATGGCGAGGGTCGCAACGGGGTTTGGCTGGCAGAAAAAGGTTTGGCGGTGGATGCGTTTGATTTTTCGGAAAACGCCATTCGCAAAGCCAAGGTCTTGGCGCAAGCTCGGCAGGTTCAGGTGAATTTTTCTGTCAGTGATTGGCAATCTTTTCACTGGAAAGAGGCCCATTACGACAATGTGGTGGGCATCTTTTTCCAGTTTGCCAATGCCGCAGATCGTCAACACATTTTTGCCCGCATGGACGCCAGTCTGAAACCTGGTGGCACTTTGTTGATTCAGGGTTACACCCCACGACAACTTGACTTCAACACAGGTGGCCCCGGCAAACTGGAACATCTGTATGACGAAGCTTTGGTCATGCAGGCTTTTGGACACTACGACATTTTGGACTTGCGCACTTATGAGGCAGAGCTGTCGGAAGGTACCGGGCACAAGGGCCTGTCGGGCCTGTTGGGCTTGACAGCGCGCAAGAAAAAATAAGCGCACGGGTCGCTGACCTGAAATGCCGGTTTGATTTACATCAAGGCGAACGCGCAACGCATTTTTAAAATTCTCTTCCATCCCCGTGGTGGAGGGTGCTATTTAATTTTGCGAGAAATATTATGAAAAAAATCGTTGCCTGCGTGCTGAGCTTGGTCTTGTCCAGTGTGGCCTTTGGACAAGCCGCCACCCTGGCGGTGGGCACGCCTTTGAACATCATTGACAGCCAAAAATCAGTGACGGTCAATACGGCCAAAGGACCCATCACCATCACCCGCACCATGACGGCTTGTGCCAAAAACGGCGGCAACTTACAGCCACTGATTCCTGTGCCAGGCGTACATCCGGTTGGTGAAATCGAAATCCTTGACGCCCTGAGTGACCGTAACGCCATCGTGCTGGACATGCGCGACACCAACGACCGCGTGAAAGGCACCATCCCCGGATCCGTGGGCATTCCTTACACCGAAGTTGCTGCGCGCCTGAATGAGCTGGGTTGCAAAAAGATGGGTAGCCAGTGGAATTGCGAGTCGGCCAAAAAGGTCTATGCCTTTTGCAACGGCCCCGTATGTCCGCAAAGCCCGATGGCCATCCGAGCCATGACCCGCGACGGCTTTCCAGCAGACAAGATTTATTACTACCGCGGCGGCATGTTGGATTGGGATGCCTTGGGGCTGACCAGCGTCAAGGATGAGTTCTGACACCCAAAGCCACAACGAAACCTCAACGCAAAAGCAAGGCTTCGTTGGTGATTTCGTAGCGCCGGCCTTGTTTGTCGCACGGCTTCAGCGCACCGTCTCGCACCAAACCGCTGATCTCACGGCTGACGGTTTCAAGTTTGATGTCGAGCATGGCACCCATGTCGTCGCGCGCAAAAAATGAAGTAAAGCTTGGCTGCTCGGGGTCGCGCATTTTCAGGGCCAAGGCAGCCACTCGCTGTCGGGCCGAGCCAAAGTTCAAGTCGGCCAACCAGTCATCAGCATCCTTCAAGGCTTGCTGCCACTTTTGCATGAGCCGCTTGTGCAGCCTCGGTGAATTGGACGACAAATGGTGCAACACCGACAAGGGGATGCGGCAAACTTGCGTATCGACCAAGGCAATGGCCTCTGTGTCATAGCGGGCGTTGGCCAAAGCTTCCAAGCCGGCGACATCGCCGGGGCGCAACACACGCACAATGCGTTCGCGACCATCGGCGGTAGCACGCACCAACTTGATCATGCCCTTGCGCAAAGTGAAAACGCCCAATGCAGTTTCGCCCTCGGTGTACAAGGGGACATCGGCGGTGAACATCATGTCATCAATGGGCGTGTGGATTTCGCCGAAATCTTGCTCATTCAGATCGGCAAAAAGCACCATCTCGCGAATACCGCAATTACGGCAGTCAGAGGTGCCTTTCCAGGCCGATTCAACCTTGATGGGGATCATGAAAATAATTTAGCATACTGACCGTGCTACTGGCTGTCACCCGTTTGCATCCTCAAAGTGCTTTGCGTCCTTGCGCCAGACGCTCCTCAAGATAAGGACCATAAAAGTCCGGCAAATAAGCCCCCTCCATGCGCTCTGCAACCTCTTTGCCGCCGGGGCCAAAAAACAGCAAAGTGGGCGTAATGGAGACTTTCCACAGGCGTGTCAGTTGGTCGTGCGTGGTGAGCTTGCCGGCAAAGTCGAGCACCGGCTGGTTTTGGCGCATGTCCACTTGAACAATCACCGTCCCGCTTTTTTGCATTGGAGATAGATGGCTTTGCCGAGCTTGGCGGCAAAACACACACCCCTCTAGACTCACCATGACGATCAAGGGCTGTTTGTTCTTGACGGCTCGGGCGAGTTCATCGGGCAGCGACTGGGCAG
>JBEGTA010000171.1:0-7693 GCA_041179665.1 Pseudomonadota bacterium | reverse complement strand
CCCAAGCACCCACCAAGGCCTTCGCCAGCCAAGCCGACCTGAGCGAGAAAAAAATCACCTTTGAGCAACTCAGTGCGCATTGCTGGGCTTACACCGCTGAGGGCGACCCCAATTCGGGCGTCATCATTGGTGACCGCTTCATCATGGTGAGTGACGCCACGGCCACCCCCGCCATGGCGCAAGACCTGATCAAAAAAATCCGAACCGTCAGCGACTTGCCCATCAAATACGTGCTGCTCACGCACTACCACGCAGTGCGTGTGTTGGGCGCATATGCCTATGCCGCCGAGGGCGCCACTGAAATCATTGCCAGTGAAGGAACACTCGACCTCATCAAAGAGCGCGGGGCGCAAGACATGAAGAGCGAGATGGAGCGTTTTCCGCGCTTGTTCCGCGGCGCCGACAGCGTGCCCGGCCTCACTTGGCCGACCATGGTGGTGGGCGGCGGCAACCCCACCAAGGGCGAAGTGCCTGGCAAACTCAGCATCAACTTGGGTGGCGTTGTGGTGCAAATTTGGCACCCCGGTCCGGGCCACACACGCGGTGACACCATCGCTTGGGTTGAAGAAGAAAAAGTGCTTTTCTCAGGTGACTTGGTTGAGTACGAGGCCGGGGTTTACACCGGCGACGCGCAACTGGAAGAGTGGCCCGCCACGCTGGAAGCCTTGCGCGCTTTGAAGGCCGAATACATTGTGCCGGGTCGTGGCGAAGCCATGAAAGGCAACGCCAATGTGAACAAGGCGTTGGACTACACGCAGCGTTGGGTCAGCACATTGTTCCAAGCCGGCAAAGAAGCGGTGGCCGCCAAGATGGATCTGAAAGCCGCCATGGCCCACACCCGCAAAAGCATGGACCCGGTCTTTGGCCATGTGTTCATTTATGAGCACTGCTTGCCGTTTGATGTGACGCGCGCTTACGATGAAGCCAGTGGCATCAAAAACCCCCGCATCTGGACTGCCGAGCGCGACATGGAAATGTGGAAGGCCCTGCAAAGCTGAAGCTGACGGCCGGTTGGCGTCACCCCCAAACCCGCCCGATGTTGGCGGGTTTTTTGTTGGGTCTCAGGGTTTCAGGAGTTCGCGAATGTCGCGCTCATAACTGCGCAGTTTGCGCGTTAAGCGCTGGCGCTGTTCGGGGCTGGTGGTGTTGTGCAGTTGGGTCAAGTTGTCACAGGCTTGCTGCGACATTTTTTGCATGACCACCCGATCGGCTTCGCTCGGCGGCATGAACCAACGCTGCCAGACACGCCACAACTCGGCCTCGGCTTGCTCCGGGGGCGTGTCGCTCTGAGCCAGTTTGCGCAGAGCGGTCAACAACTCTTGCTCACGCCGCAGGCGTTCTTGCCGGCCCCATTCGGGCTGCCAAGGCGATTGGCTGACTTGGGTCTTGATGAGCGCGATTTGCGATGCACTCAAATCGCCATAAAAAGAACGGTAGCGCTCCAGGGTTTTGTCGGTGCGGCGTTCCAGCCGTTCAGCGGCACTGCCTTGCAGCCACTCTTTGTCCCACGCTTCGTTTTTGGCTTCCAGATGCCTGGCCAAATGGCTCAACTGCCTGGGGCCCAACTGCGTGACGACCGGTGCGGCTTTGTTCACCATGACCCGCATGCTGCGGTCGATGCCGGCCTGAATGTCGTTCCAAACCGCACACACTTGGCTGGCCTGCACGGGCCCTTGGCTCAGCTCCATGCCGCGTTGCAGCAGCTCTTGATAGGTCGCCAGTTCTTGTGTGCGGTGCCATTGGTGCACTTGCGCCAACGCGTCTTTGGCCCGAGCCGCTTGGCTGTCGTTGAACGACACGGCACTGTCTAACCACCAATAAGAGAGGGTGGGCAACTGTTGGTAACCTAACTTGACGGTGCTGCAGCCTTGCAGCAACACAAGCGTCAAGAGGACCAAGAAGTATCGAATCATGGCTGGCTTTCGGTCTGGGCTCGCGGTGCAGTCCATCCCCAGATCGCATCGCCAGTCGGTCCGGGCCCAAATCTGCAGGGGGCCACACGGGAAAGATGTCCCGAAGTGAGGCGATCTTATGCGGGACAGGGGCGGCGATAATTGAAGCGTGTCTGAAGACCGCCACAAGTCTGTGGCCATTTGAAAGTTTGACCGCATGTCCTCTTCTGATCAGATCCAGATTGATGTTGTTGTGATGGCCGCCGGCAAAGGCACGCGCATGAAAAGCCGTTGGCCCAAAGTGTTGCAGCGGCTGGCGGGCGTGCCCTTGGTGCAGCATGTGTTGAACACCGCCTCGCACTTGCAGGCTCGTTCGGCAGTGGTCATCACAGGACACGGTGCGGACCAAGTTGAGCCAGTGGTGCTGGCGCCCAGCCAAGCGCTGGCGGTGCAGTGTGTGCGGCAAGAGCCGCAATTGGGCACCGGCCATGCCGTGCAACAAGCGGTGCCAGTGTTGGCCGACGATGGTGTGGTGGTGGTGTTGTCAGGCGATGTGCCCTTGACCCAGGCCGACACCTTGCAAGCCTTGATTGCGCAGTGTGGCGGTAAGCATTTGGCTTTGCTCACCATCGATTTTGCCGACCCCACCGGCTATGGTCGCATCGTGCGGCAAGGTGATGCGGTGCAAGCCATCGTGGAACAAAAAGACGCCACCGAGGCGCAGCGCCAAATTCAAGAGGTGTACAGCGGCATCATGGCGGTGCCAGCCCAACTGCTCAAAGGGTGGTTGGCGCGTCTTGACAACAAAAACGCCCAAGGCGAGTACTACCTGACCGACGTGGTCAAGATGGCGGTGGCCGATGGGGTGCCCGTGGTGGCCCACAAAATCACCGACGCCTTGCAAGTGGCAGGCATCAACAGCCCGCAGCAACTGGCCGAATTGGAGCGCGCCCATCAACTGCGCGAAGCACACCGCTTGATGGCGCAAGGGGTGCGCATGAAAGACCCCGCAAGGTTTGATTTGCGCGGACAACTGGACTGCGCCCAAGACGTTGAAATCGATGTCAATTGCATTTTCGAAGGGCGGGTCTCGCTCGGCGAAGGCGTGAAGGTGGGGGCGAACTGTGTGCTGGCCAACTGCGACATTGCGGCGGGTGCGGTGATTCACCCCTTCACCCACATCGACGGCGAAAAGCTGGGGGTGAGCGTGGGCGAGGGCGCTTTGATTGGGCCCTTTGCCCGCTTGCGCCCCGGCGCACAGTTGGGTGCCGACGTGCACATTGGCAATTTTGTTGAGGTGAAAAATTCCACGCTGGCCCCAGGCGCCAAAGCCAACCACTTGGCTTATTTGGGCGATGCGACCGTGGGTGAGCGCGTCAACTATGGCGCAGGCAGCATCACCGCCAACTATGACGGGGCCAACAAACACCGCACCGTGATCGAAGCCGATGTGCACATTGGCAGCAACTGTGTGCTGGTGGCGCCGGTCACGATTGGCGCGGGCGGGACGGTGGGGGGTGGCTCGACCATCACCAAAAACACCGAGCCAGGGGCCTTGAGCGTGGCGCGTGGCAAGCAGATCAGCATTGCCAACTGGGCGCGTCCCCAGAAAAAGAAATAAGCCGCCTTGGCTTTGCTTTCGCCTTTCGCTTCGCCAAAGCTCAGCCGCGATAAAGCGATCAGCTGACGCTGGGCGGCACCAAGGGCCAAGTGGTGGTGAACTTGGCCCGCTTGGTCGAGAAGAAGGCCTTCACGTTGCGCACGTTGGCATCTTCGGTGAACAGCGTCTGGCTGATGGCCAAGTAGTGCGGCATGTCGCGCGCTTGCACCACCAAAACAAAGTCGGGCCCGGGTGACACACGCCAACACTGTTGCACCGCATCGTTTGCCACTGCGCGGGCTTCAAAAGCGTTCAAAGATTCGCTGCTTTGCTTGTCCAGCGACACCTCAACCAGAGCTGTCAGGCCATGCCCTTGCAGACCGGCCAATTTGTCGGTGTTCAGCACGGCAATTTGCCGCTCAATCCAGCCGCCATCCATCAATCGCTTCACGCGCCTCAAGCAAGTCGGCGGCGACACGTTGACCTTCTCGGCCAAGGCCACATTGCTGATGCTGGCGTCGTGTTGCAGCAGATCCAGCAGTTGCAAATCGGTTGCATCGAGTTCGATAGGTTCCATGAAATCAATTTTATTGGAATTAAATTTCAAAAGCAAAATATTTTGAAATAATATTTCTAAATATATAAATAATTGATAGGAAATTTTATTCCCTTGCCCCTAATATCGCGCCAATTCATCAAAACACCGTTGAGGGAGTTTTCTCATGTGTGGCATCGTCGGCGCCGTTTCTTCTCGCAACATCGTTCCCGTCCTCGTGCAAGGTTTGCAGCGCTTGGAATACCGCGGTTATGACTCCTGTGGCGTCGCCGTGCATGCGGCCAGCTTGAACGGGGCCACGGGCGGCTTGCAGCGCGCACGCAGCACGTCGCGTGTGGCCGAGTTGATGGACCAAGTCTCAGCCGACCACATTCAAGGCGGCACCGGGATTGCCCATACGCGCTGGGCCACCCACGGTGCGCCGGCCGTGCACAACGCCCACCCGCATTTCAGCCACGGCACCGGCGCGGCCGATGCCAAGCCGGGCAAGGTGGCTTTGGTGCACAACGGCATCATTGAAAACCACGAAGAACTGCGTGCTGCGCTGCAGGCCAAAGGCTATGTCTTCTTGAGCCAAACCGACACCGAGGTCATCGCCCACTTGGTTGACAGCGTGTACGACGGTGACATTTTTGAGGCCGTCAAAACGGCTGTGCGCCAATTGCACGGAGCCTACGCGATTGCGGTTTTCCACAAAGACGAACCGCACCGCGTGATTGGTGCGCGGGCAGGCTCGCCCTTGATCTTGGGTGTCGGCCAAGGCGAAACATTTTTGGCCAGCGACGCGATGGCCTTGGCCGGCGTGACCGACCAAATCGTGTACCTCGAAGAGGGCGATGTGGTCGACATGCAGCTGGGCAAATACTGGGTGGTTGACCGCGAACACAAGCCTGCCAGCCGCGTTGTAAAAACTGTGCATGCCCACAGCGGTGCAGCCGAGTTGGGGCCTTACCGCCACTACATGCAAAAAGAAATTTTTGAACAACCCCGCGCTATTGCCGACACACTGGAAGGCGTGGAGGGCATCACGCCCGAGTTGTTTGGTGACGGCGCTTATTCCACATTCAAAGCCATCGACAATGTGTTGATCTTGGCCTGCGGCACCAGTTACTACAGCGGTTGCGTGGCCAAGTACTGGATCGAGGCGATCGCCAAAGTGCCCTGCCAAGTTGAAATTGCCAGCGAATACCGCTACCGCGAATCGGTGCCCAACCCCAAAACACTGGTGGTGACCATCACCCAAAGCGGCGAAACGGCAGACACCTTGGCCGCCTTGCGACACGCGCAAAACCTGGGCATGACGCAAACCCTCACCATTTGCAATGTGTCCACCAGTGCCATGGTGCGCGAGTGCAAACACGCCTATGTCACGCGTGCCGGGGCCGAGATTGGTGTGGCCTCCACCAAAGCCTTCACCACCCAACTGGCCGGCTTGTTTTTGTTAACGCTGGCGTTGGCCCAAACCAAAGACCGATTGAGCGACGAAGAAGAAGCCAAGCACATCAAAGACATGCGCCACTTGCCTGCCGCATTGCAAGCCGTGCTGGCATTAGAGCCACAAATCATCAGCTGGTCAGAAGAGTTCGCCAGCAAAGAAAACGCCTTGTTTTTGGGCCGCGGCACGCACTACCCCATTGCGCTTGAAGGCGCGCTGAAGCTCAAGGAAATCACCTACATCCACGCCGAAGCCTATGCCGCAGGCGAACTCAAGCACGGCCCGCTGGCGCTGGTCACCAGCGCCATGCCGGTGGTAACGGTGGCGCCCAACAACGAGTTGCTAGAAAAACTCAAAAGCAATATGCAAGAAGTACGCGCCCGTGGTGGTGTGCTGTATGTGCTGGCCGATGGTGACACCAAGATCGAAAGCAGCGAAGGCGTGAACGTGATCCGCATGCCCGAGCATTACGGCGTGTTGTCCCCCATCTTGCACGTGGTGCCGCTGCAATTGCTGTCGTACCACACCGCCTGTGCGCGGGGCACCGATGTGGACAAACCGCGCAACTTGGCGAAGAGTGTCACGGTGGAGTAATTCAGCAAACGAGATCCACCGTTGATCGGCAAAGACCCACGGGTGAGTTGCCAGCCATCACTTCATTCACAGTGTCAGGAGACGATATGAAATACATGGTTCTTTGCATGTTGATGGTTTTGAACCCTGCATGGGGTCAGTCACCGTGTGTGCCCTTTTCACCAGAAAACACCAAAGTAGTCGATGCTGGTTTTTTGAAAACAGTGGAAGGCGCGTTGTCAGAATTTGACCCTTGTCATCGTTCTGTCCAGCTGGGGATGCCTTCGGCCTTTGCAAAAAAACGCTCAGATAAACCGCCTGTGGTCATCATTGCGCATGGCGGTGGAGGCGTTGGTGGCTATGAGCGTGAGTTTGCAAAATTAATGAATCGCAACGGTTTTGCAACCCTCCTGTATGACGCGTTTGAAATGAACGGGCTCAAGTCTGAATCTGACTTGGTGCTTTATCAAATGAGGAATTCAGCCAGGCAACGCATGATTTTCAAAGCCACGCTGGGGGCTTACCAATGGGTTTTAAAAAATGACAAGGTGGATGCGAGCAAAGTCTTTGTCCAAGGGTTGTCGAACGGGGGCAGTGTGGCGATCAACATGGCCGCCGCAACAGACGGGAAAAACTTGAAGGGTGTCATCGCCGAGGGCGCGCCTGCTGCAGGCATTGGATTTCCAAATGCCATCCATGTTCCGCTGTTACTCATCTATGGGTCTGCGGATGTTTATGGTGGAAATTATCCTGATGATTTCATGCATTTGCGCGGCAATGTCTGCGCTCAAAACGAGCGTTTTGAGTTGGCGCCTGCTGGATTTGCAGAGTCGTGCAATCTCTATTCGAACAGCACCAATCTCATGCCAGCGCCAATGAAATGGTTCGAACAAATCAAATCGAAAGGCGGCGACATCCAGTTTGTATTGGTGCAAGGTGGCGGCCATGGAATGATGTTCGACAATTTCGCTTCATCGGTGCGACAGCTTGCAGGTGGCAGAGTCATGTACACCTCCCGCGGCGCCAGCAACGAAGCAAGGGGGCGGCTTGAGAAACTGGTCATCTCATTCATCGAATCCAAGTTGTGATGCGATGCGATGGGCCTGGCCCTGTCCATCCACTTCCTCTATTTCTGAATCAACGTATTTTGTTGATGCCACTTCATTGAGAATTCGGCCTTCCAGAGAAAATCACGCTTGATGAAAATTCTGGAAAAGTTGAATGACATCGAAGTCTTGACCTCGCGGGTGCATGGCAAAGGCGTTTTTGCCACGCGCCACATGGCTTTAGGTGAGCGGGTCATCGAATACGTGGGTGAGGTCATCAGCATGGCAGAAGCGCTGCGGCGCCATCCGCATGACCGATTGCAGCCCGACCACACGTTTTACTTCCACATGGATGACGGTCGCGTCATCGATGCCCTTATCGGTGGGAATGACTCGAAATGGATCAACCATTCGTGCCGCCCCAATTGCGAGCCCACCTTGGTGAAGGGGCGTGTGTTTATTCAAACGCTCAGGCCCATTTTTCGTGGTGAAGAGCTGACGTTTGACTACAACTTGTTCAGCGATGAACCGATGACCGAGGCCCTGAAGGCCCGCTATGTGTGCCGCTGTGGGGCTAAGAAATGCCGTGGC
>JBEGTA010000170.1:0-2566 GCA_041179665.1 Pseudomonadota bacterium | reverse complement strand
TGGCTATGGCCCTTTGTTTTTCTGGTCTATTTGATGCGCAGGTTGGCTGGCGCCCGCCCCTCTAAAATGGGCGGATGAGTGAAAACACAAATCATTATTACGAGCGCCACATTTTTTTCTGCTTGAACGAGCGAAAAAATGGCGAAGCGTGTTGCGCCCAGCAAGGCGCTCAAGCCGCGTTTGACCATTGCAAAATGCGAATCAAAGAGATGGGTTTGTCGGGTCAAGGCAAAGTTCGCGTGAACAAGGCCGGCTGCTTAGACCGCTGCGCGGGAGGCCCCGTTGCGGTGGTCTACCCAGAGGGGACGTGGTACAGCTTTGTTGACCAGCATGACATCGATGAGATCGTTGACCAGCACCTGAAAAATGGCCAAGTGGTGACGCGTCTTTTGACCCCCCCAGAGGTGGGCCGCTGATGAATTCAGCCACTTCGCATTTGAATTTTCAAGGTCCTGCCGGCGTCATCGAAGCGCTATGCGATGTGCCAGAGGGCGGCGCGTACAAAGGAACGGTCGTTATCTCGCACCCGCACCCTTTGTTTGGTGGCACGATGCAAAACAAAGTGGTTCAAACCCTGGCCAAAGCATTTGTTCAAAACGGCTGGCGCGCGATTCGTTTTAATTTTCGAGGTGTGGGCGCTAGCGAAGGTGTTTACGACGAAGGCCGAGGCGAACTCGAAGATTTGATGAGCGTGATTGCGCAAAGTCAACAGGCGGCCGAGACCCCTGAAGGCCTCAAGCCAGCACTGGCTTTGGCTGGATTTTCGTTTGGTGCTTTTGTCACAAGTCATGCCATTGCGCGCGTGATGCTCTTGGACCATTTGGGCACTTTGGACAAGGTGGTGTTGGTGGGCACAGCGGCTTCGCGCTTCAAGGTCGCAGAGGTTCCGCAAGAGCTGCATGACAAAACATTGGTGGTGCATGGCGAAGTAGACGACACCGTGCCTTTGACCAGTGTGATGGATTGGGCACGCCCGCAGTTTCTGCCTGTCACCGTCATTCCCGGTGTAGAGCACTTCTTCCACGGCCAATTGCCCTTGCTCAGATCGTTGGTGAGCCGGCATTTGCGAGCTTAAGCGCTGCATTCAATTCGCATGACAACTCTATTTTCCAAATCGCGTCGCCATGCTGTACGCAGGCTTATGCAACTGGCAGCTGCGCTGTCAATTCTTGCGTTTGTCGCCATGCCGCTGCAGGGTCAAGCGCAAGGCGCCGCGCCTGAACCCCCGGAAGTTGCGGCACGCGCCTATTTGTTGTTGGATGTGACCGCCAATCAAATTTTGGCTTCGCGGGATATCGACATGCCTGTCGAGCCCGCGTCCATGACCAAATTGATGACGGCATATTTGGTGTTTGATGCCCTGAAGTCGAAAAAAATCGACATGAAGCAAACCTTGGGGGTCAGTGAGCGCGCCTCCAAAATGCCTGGGTCGCGCATGTTCATCGATCCCAAAATGAAAGTGCCCGTTGAAGATTTGATCAAAGGCATGATTGTTCAATCGGGCAACGATGCCACTGTGGCCCTGGCCGAAGGGGTGGGGGGCTCTGTCGATCGGTTTGTGCAAATGATGAATGACCAAGCTAAAGTCTTGGGCATGCAAAACACCACTTACAAAAATCCTGATGGTTTTGCAGAAGCGGGTCACAGCACCACGGCCCGTGACCTGGCCACTTTGGCAACGCGATTGATGCGCGACTTTCCCGACTACACCGGCATCTATGCCATCAAAAAATACCGTTATCCCGGCACACCCGCGGCCAACGACAGCAACCGTAATTTGTTGATCTTCAAAGACCCCACGGTCGATGGCTTGCAAGCCGGTCATACCGAAGCTTCTGCTTATGGCCTGGTGGCTTCGGCAAAACGTGAGTTTCCCATTGTGGGCACAAGACGTTTGTTGGCCGTGGTCTTGGGTGCCAACAGCGAAATTGCACGCGCCAATGAAGCCCAGAAGTTGCTCAATTGGGGCTACACCGCATTTGAGGCGGTGAAATTGTTTGAACCGGGCCAGGCTGTGGCCACGCCGGTGATTTGGAAGGGCAAGGCTTCCAACGTGAAGTTGGGCCGATCTGATGCCCTGGTGGTGGCCGTCCCTAGAGGGTCTGCGGCTCAAATCAAAACGCAATTGGTCCGCCCCGACCCTTTGGTGGCCCCCGTCACCCGGGGTCAAACCATCGGCAGCTTGAAAATTTACCGGGGTGAGCAGTTTTGGGTCGACATGCCGCTGCAAGCTTTGGACACGGTGGAGCAAGCCGGCGTGTTGGGACGCGCCTGGGATGCTGTGCGTTTGTGGATCAAATAAGAAAAGTTGGCGCTCGCCAACTTTAACCGCAGGTCCCTTGCCGTAGATTTTTTTGCCCAAGCCCGATTCCGACGTTATACTAGAAGGCTTTTCCGCATTTGGGGCGGAGAAGATTTTTTGTTAATTCCAAACGTTTAGGGACGTTTTTTAAATGCCAACCATCAATCAATTGGTGCGTCAGGGGCGCGAGGTCGAAAAGACCAAGTCAAAAAGCCCTGCGATGCAAAACTCTCCGCAGCGCCGCGGTGTGTGCACCCGTGTGTA
>JBEGTA010000169.1:0-2881 GCA_041179665.1 Pseudomonadota bacterium | reverse complement strand
TCGGCCAAGTCGTCAGAGAAGCCCAGGTCGAGCATGCGGTCGGCTTCGTCAACCACCAAGAACTGCACTTGGTCCAGCTTGATTTGCATCGAGCGTTGCAAATCGAGCAAACGGCCAGGCGTTGCCACCACCAGGTTGGCGTTTTGAAGTTTGGCAATTTGAAGTTGGTAAGGAATACCGCCGACCACGTTGGCAACGCGCAAACCACGGGTGTGTTTGACCAGTTCAATGGCGTCTTGCGCGACTTGTTGGGCCAATTCACGGGTGGGGCACAAGATCAGTGCACCGGGTGTGGGCGCCTTGAAGTTGCGAGGGTTGGTGGGGTCTTTGCGTTTGGCGCGTTTGGGCGCAGGGGCGCCGGTGGCGGCAGCCTCGGCGCAAGCTTTTTCAAACTCAGCGCGCTCAGCGGCATCTTGCTCGGCCATTTGTTGGATCAAGGTGTGCAACACCGGCAACAAGAAGGCCGCGGTTTTTCCGCTGCCCGTTTGGCTCGACACCATCAGGTCGGTGTAGCCGTTGGATTTGCCATCTTTAGAACCACCGGCCGTGGGCAACGCCAAAGGAATGGCGCGAAGCTGTACGGCTGTCGGTTGTGTGTAGCCCAAATCGGCAACAGCTTGGACCAGTTCAGGGGCCAAGCCCAACTCGACAAAGCCATTGGGCAATTCTGGGGCAACTTCCAGTTCAGCATCGGAGGCTGCAGTGGCGTGAGCAGGCGCAATGTCAGAGGCGGCTGCGACCATGATTTCAGTGGCCAGGTTTTTGGCAGGGGCCGATTCGGCAGCCATGGAAATATTTTCGGCAGGCGACAAGTCGTCCTGCACTGTGTTCAAAGTGTCAGTCATGTGTATCTATAAAAACTCGCACGGAACAACGGCCGCAAGGAATTGCTATGGCCGCCGGCACCGCAAGGTTGAAAAAACATCAACCATCAAACGGTGCTCGCGAGTGGCGCTGGGCGTGGAGCCTGGCCGCTGTGAGTGACCCTATCGTTGGGTCAAGGCATGAAGGGAGATGTATGAAACGCTGCACCCATGTGCAGAGAGACTCGGATTATGGCACGGAAATCAAAAAATGTCTAGGGTTTTCCCTGAGCCATTCACAATTGGATGAAATGTTCTCGGTAATGGACCAATTCATCAATGGATTCGTGCACATCGGCCAAGGCGGTGTGTTTTTGCTGTTTCTTAAAACTGGCGTAAACCTCGGGCTTCCAACGGCGTGACAACTCCTTGAGGGTGCTCACATCCAAATTTCGGTAGTGCAAAAAAGCCTCCAGCTTCGGCATGTACTTCACCAAGAATCGGCGGTCTTGGCTGATCGTATTGCCGCACAAAGGCGAGCTGCTTTTGGGCACATATTGGGAAATAAAGGCCAAGATGCCTGCCTCGGCATCGGCTTCGCTGGTGGTGGAGGCTTTCACTTTGTCTATCAAACCGCTTTTGCCATGGGTGCCTTTGTTCCAAGCATCCATGCTGTTCAACAATTCGTCGCTTTGATGGATGACCCACACCGGGCCTTCGATGCGCGGGGTCAACTGTGGGCCGGTGACGATGACGGCAATTTCAAGCAAGCGCTCTTTTTCAGGGTCAAGGCCGGTCATTTCACAATCGATCCAAACCAGATTTTGGTCAGATTTGGGCAATTCCGGGGCTGCGGGCGCGGTGATGGGCGGGTTGATTTGAGACATCTCAACATTGTCGCCGATGCCAATAGGCCAGAGCCGGATTTCAATCTGCCCTACACTTTGCGCCCATGGACGCCTCCCTCACTTTGACCTTGACCTTTGTACTCGCCTTGTTGGCGAATGTGGCCCTGAAATTTTGGCTCAACGCGCGCCAGGTGCGGCATGTGGCCCAGCACCGTCACGCAGTCCCTTTGGACTATGTCAACGCGGTGCCTTTATCGGACCACCAAAAAGCGGCCGATTACACCTTGGCCAAAATTCGCTTGTCGCAGTGGGACATCGCCTTAGATGCCGCCCTGTTGTTGGGTTGGACTTTGATGGGTGGCTTGCATGCCCTCAACCAAGTTTTATTGGATCTGATGGGGCCCGGCATGCCGCAGCAAGTGGCCCTGGTCTTGTCTTTTGTGGCCGTGGGCGGCTTGCTGGGCTTGCCTTTGTCCCTGATGCAAACTTTTGGTGTTGAGCAGCGCTTTGGCTTCAACAAAATCACCCCCAAGTTGTGGCTTACCGACATGGCCAAAGGACTTGTTTTAGGTCTGCTGGTCGGAACGCCTTTGTTGTGGGTGGTGCTGTGGCTGATGCAAGCCGGCGGCACCCTGTGGTGGTTGTGGGCTTGGGGAGTGATGGTGCTCTGGCAGCTCTTTTTGATGGCGATAGCCCCCAATGTGATCATGCCGCTGTTCAACAAATTTACCCCCTTGGAAGACGAGTCACTCAAAACACGCGTGCAGGCTTTGATGCAACGCGCGGGGTTCACCGCGAAGGGCTTCTTTGTGATGGATGGCAGCCGCCGTTCGGCGCATTCGAATGCATTTTTTACCGGATTTGGGGCCAGCAAACGCGTGGTTTTCTTTGACACACTGCTGCAGCAACTCAGTCCCGCTGAAATGGAAGCCGTGTTGGCCCATGAATTGGGGCACTTCAAATACCGACACATTGTCAAAATGATGGTGACCCAATTTGCGATGACCTTGGCCGGTTTGGCGCTTTTGGGCTGGCTCGCCCAGCAAGTCTGGTTCTATGTGGGCTTGGGTGTCATGCCCAATTTGACGGGCAGCAACAACGCATTGGCGTTGGTTCTCTTCATGTTGGTGGTGCCTGTGTTTTCATTCTTCTTGGCTCCATTGGCTTCATGGCGATCACGCCAACAAGAGTTCGAAGCCGATGCGTATGCCGTTTCGCAAACCCCCGGAC
>JBEGTA010000168.1:0-5236 GCA_041179665.1 Pseudomonadota bacterium | reverse complement strand
AGGCTGAGCACTTTGAACGGGGAGGGGCGGGTCATCAGGCGCGGGGTGGACAGGGCAGGGCGTTGGCGTTGGCGTTGGCGTGATTATCAACGGGCATTAATATCCAGCAGCCCCAGTGGTGACTGCACCCGACCATTTTCTCAGATGACCCCCATGCCCGAGACCCCTCCAGAAGCTGCACTTTCACTGTCTGCCTTGGTGGTGCAGCCCGCTGCGCACACCCCGCTGACCCCCGCACAGCGCCGTTTCAATGAATTGTTGGCCCGCATAGAGGTGCTGACAGCGCAGATTCAAGCCTTGGAGGCCTGGTCGGATCGCCACCGTTATGCGCACATTCAAAACCTGCGAGAGTCGCAGCAACTGACCCTGCAACACCGCAAAAGCTTGCTTTTTTTGTTGCACGAAAAAGTCCAAACCGCCGACTTTTCGGCACAACAGCAACGCATGGCGCATCGCAAATTGCGCAGTTTACTGTGCCAACTGAACGACACCGTTGACCCACAAGTTCGGGCCTTGGCCGACTTGTATGTCAGCGAAGAGGAGGCGCAAGAAGAAGCCCAAGCGCTGGCCGAGGCGGCTCAGCGTGTGCGCGAACGCATAGAGCAAGCGCTGGGCCAGCCCATCGAAAAACCCAGCCAGTACCAAACTCCCGATGAAATGTTGGCGGCTGGCATGCGCCAGTGGCAACGGCAGCAGCAAGCCGACGATGACCGCAAAGCGGCCAAGCGGGCAGCGCGAAAAGCACACAAAAAAAGTGTCGCCGCAGACAAGGGCGAAGTGCCTGTGGCCGCGCTACGAGAAGCCGATGCCAAGAGTGCCATTCGTACGCTGTTCAGGCAGTTGGCCAGTGCGCTGCATCCTGACCGTGAGCCTGACGAGGTGGAGCGTTTGCGCAAGACGGCGTTGATGAGCGAGGTCAATGCCGCTTATGAAAAAAATGACCTTGTCACCTTGATGCGGTTGCAGATTCGGCTTGTGCAAACCGGCCCTACGGATGCCGAAAACAAGGGTGTTCGGCACGGCTCAGACCAAGCGGCTACAAACGAAGTAAGTTCTGGCCGAGCATCTGGTGGTCAATATGGCACTCGCCTGTCAGACGACAAACTGATGGCCTTGGCTTTGCTGCTCAAAGAGCAAGTGAGCGCGCTCGAAGACGATTTGGACCAACTGCAATACCGCCTGAGCCGCGAGCTGTGTGTGCCTGTCCGAGCGGGTGACGATGAGGCCGAGTTGACTCAGGCCCTGCAGCGCATGCAGGCCGACCAACGCCAAGGCGCTGAACACTTGGCCGCCGATTTACGGCGAGTTCAAAACGATGCCGAACTCAAACGTTGGCTCAAAGAGCAGTGGCAGTTGGCGAAAGAAGAAGTGCAGCAAGCCAGCGGCGATTGAAGACTTCAAAGCCACTTTTGCATGAAGCTGGCCTGACCGGCAGCCGGGTCGAGTTCATAGGCTTCAAAACCAAACTTCAGATAACTGCGCAACGCTGGGGCGTTGCCCGTGAGCACTTCGAGGGTGAGTTTGCAACAGCCCCGCTGCATCGCGTGTTGCTGCGCCGCCAATAGCAGGGCTTGGCCCACGCCTTGACCGCGGTGTGCGGGTAACACCGCGATGTCGTGGATGTTCATCAAGGGCTTGGCCTTGAAGGTGGAATAGCCTTCAATGCAATTGACCAAGCCCACCGCCTGTTCACCATGCCAGGCGATGAAACTGGCGGCGTCAGGACGCGCCGCCAGGTCATCACACAGGCGGTCTTTCACGTCTTGCGCTAGCCCTGCGCCGCCGCCCATGGGATCTTGGGCATAGGCATCGAGCAGCATCACCAACGCTCTGCGGTGCAGAGGGTTCTGGTAATCGACGCGCAAGACTTGCAGCAGCATGATCAGGCAGCCACCGGTGTCAAGGCCGAGCGGATGGGCGTGTTCATGCTCTGCATCACATGCCCAGCCAACTGGTGCGCGGTGATGGCCGACAAGGTCCAACCCAAATGGCCATGGCCTGTGTTGTAGAAGACATTGGCTTTTTTGCCTGCGCCCACACGCGGCAGCATGTTGGGCATCATGGGGCGCAAACCGGCCCAAGGTTCCACGCGGCGGGTGTCCACCCCTGGAAAGCACTGGTTGACCCAGTTCACCAAGGGCTTGATGCGGTCGGCGCGAATGTCCAAGTCAATGCCATTGAACTCGGCGGTTCCGGCCACGCGGAATCGGTCGTTGCCCAAACGGCTGGTGACGAGTTTGGTTTCGTCGTCCAGCAAGCTCACTTGTGGTGCTGCAGCTTGGCTGGCCGCGTCGTTCAGACCCACCGTGATCGAGTAGCCTTTGACGGGATAAATGTTCAAGCGGTCGCCCAATTGCGCGGCCAGACCGCGGCCATGCACACCTGCGCAAATCACGATGCCGTCAAAACTCAGGGTCTCGGTTTGGCCTTGATGCTGCACTTTGACGGTTGCTGTTTGGCCATTGGCATCGACGCTCAGCACCTGGTGCTCGGTCAAGATTTTCACGCCCATGCGTTCGCAGGCTTTGGCCAAACCAAAAGTGAATTTGTGGATGTCGCCGGTGGAGTCGCTTTCGGTGAAATAGCCGCCGTAGTACTGGCCTTGCAAAGTGGGCTCGATGGCCTTCATCTCGTCGGGCGTGACGGCGCGGCGTGGCAAACCACCTTGGGCCAACAATTTGGAAACTTCACCCGCATGGTCGAAGCCTTTTTTGTCACGGTAGATGTGCAAGATGCCTTCGCGCTTGTGGTCAAAGTCGATGCCCTCGGACTTGGCCCAAGCGAAGTGAAATTCGCGGGACTGAATGGCCAGTTGTGCCGTGGCCACGGTGTTGTCTTTGTAGCGCGGAATGGCTGCCACAAATTCGGCCATCCAGCTGAGTTTGTGCCACGTGGGGGCGGGGTTCATCAGCAGGGGGGCGTCTTTGGTGAACATCCACTTCAGACCCTTGACGATCGTGGAGGGGTGCGTCCAAACCTCGGCATTTGAGGCCGAGAGTTGGCCGCCGTTGGCATAGGAAGTTTCCATGCCGGGGTAGCGGTTTTTTTCGATCAGGGTGACCTGAATGCCTTGTTGGGCCAGGGCGTAGGCGCTGGTGACCCCGGTGATGCCGCCGCCGACAACCACCATGTGTTTTTTTGTAAAGCTCATGAAGTACTCTCAGAAAGACGTCTCAAACGGATGGACGCACTGCACACCGCATGTGTGCAGAACGACCCCCTCTGTTTGAAACCTGAGAGATTCACCCGGCCATTGCGGCTTGGGCTTGCTCCTGCGGTGTGCCAGGGGACGAATCCTGGCAACTCTTCAGAGTGCTTTGTTCACCACGGTCCTTTTGCCTGAGAGTTTCCGGGGTGGTTGCTCCTTCGGCGTTGAAGGCTTGCGGCCTTCAATCTCTCCCGCGGTGAACGTCGGATTGGAACCGACTTGGGGCAACAGTTGCAAAACCGGTGTTACCCCATTGGGAAGCGAATGGCGAGATTTTACAGCCCCTTTTCAGGCTGTCAATTTTTGATAACTGGCTTCGTCATGCAAGGCATCAAGATCGGCCAATTGGGTTAACCGCACCTTGAAAAACCAGCCTTGACCCAAGGGGTCTGAGTTGGCCAAAGAGGGGTCGGCACGCAAGGCTTCGTTGACTTCGATGATCTCGCCGCCGGCAGGCATGTGAACATCGGCAGCGGCTTTGACGGACTCCACCACGCCAGCCACTTCGCGGGCTGCGAAGGTTTTGCCAATGGCCGGCAAGTCGACAAAAACGATGTCCCCCAAGGTGTCTTGGGCATGCACGGTGATGCCCATGACGGCGGTGCTGCCGTCACCCTGATCGTCAATTTGCAGCCAGGTGTGGTCTTCGGAGTATTGGATGGGCATGATGAACTCGAAAAAAAGCCTGGCCCGAGGGGGCCAGGCTGGAAGGATGCGCTGAATTTTATCTTTATTTGGCGTACACCAAATCACGCAAAGTGAGTGACAACGCGGGCACATAACTCACGACCATCAGACAAGCCAAGATCACCAACACAAAGGGGATCAGGTCTTTGATCATTCGGTCAAGCGAGATGCGCGCCACCGTACACGCGGCGAACAAATTGACCCCAAACGGTGGGGTGATCATGCCCAAGGCCAAGTTGACCACCATGATCAGGCCAAAGTGCACCGGGTCAATGCCAAAGTGCACCGCTACTGGCGCCAAAATGGGCGCCAGCACGATGATGGCGGCACTGGTTTCGATGAACATGCCGATCAAGAACAACGCTGCATTCACGCCCAAAAGAAAATAGAACGGTGATTGGAGGATGTCTTGCAACCAGTGGCCAATGGCTTCGGGCACGCCGGCGCGTGTGATCAGGAAGGCGAACAAACCAGCGTTGGCAATGATGAACATGATGACGGCACTCGAGAGCACCGATTTGCGCATGATCGAGGCCAAGTCTTTCAGCTTGATTTCGCGGTAAATGAACATGCCGACCACCAAGGCGTAAAACACCGCCACCGCAGAGGCCTCGGTGGGCGTGAACACCCCGCCATAAATGCCACCCAAAATGATGACGGGCATCATCAAGGCCCAACCGGCTTGCCACGAGGCCTTGCCAAAACTCAAGCGTCCCTCGCCGTCGTTTTTGCCCCAGCCTTTGAATTTGCAGTAAATCCAGACCCACAACATCAAGGTCAAGCCAATAAACAAACCGGGGCCAAAGCCGGCGATGAACAACTCGCCAATCGACACTTCGGCACTCACGCCATACAGGATCATCGGGATCGAGGGTGGAATGATCACCCCCAGCTCGGCCGAGGTGGCTTGCAACGAAGCCGCATAGGTGGTGGGGTAACCGTGCTTGATGAGGGCCGGAATCAGGATGGCACCAATGGCAAAGGTGGTGGCCACCGAAGAACCTGAAACGGCCGCAAAAATCATGCAGGTCAGCACGCAGGTCATGGGCAATCCGCCTTGAACACCGCCCACGATGCTTTTGGCAAACTCGACCAAACGGCGCGAGATGCCCCCGGTTTCCATGATGTTGCCGGCCAAGATGAAAAAGGGAATGGCCGCGAGTGGAAATTTGTTGATGGAGTTGAACATCTCTTTGACGGAGATGAGCATGTTGGCGTTGCCAATTTGTATGCCGACAATGGCCGACAAACCAATAGAAACCGCTACCGAAATGGTGAGTGCAAAGCACAGCACCATGGTGCAAAGCATGACGACGCTCATTGTGCTGTCTCCAATTCAAG
>JBEGTA010000167.1:0-3507 GCA_041179665.1 Pseudomonadota bacterium | reverse complement strand
GCGGCAATGTTGTCGAGGCCCACGGGGCCGCCATCAAAGCGATGGATCACAGCTTCAAGCAGTTTGCGGTCCATCAAATCAAAACCTTCGGGATCCACATCCAACATGACCAACGCTTTTTGCGCCAGCGCTTTGTGAATTTGGCCATCGCCTTTCACATCGGCAAAGTCGCGCACCCGGCGCAACAAGCGGTTGGCAATGCGGGGCGTGCCGCGCGAACGGCGAGCGATTTCATATGAACCCTCGGCATCAATCGGGGCTTTGAGCAAGCCCGCACTGCGCGTCACGATGCGGGTCAGTTCTTCTGGCGTATAAAACTCGAGCCGAGACACAATGCCAAAACGGTCGCGCAAGGGGTTGGTCAACATGCCAGCACGCGTCGTGGCGCCCACCAAAGTGAAAGGCTGCAGGTCGAGCTTGATGCTGCGGGCGGCAGGGCCTTCGCCGATCATGATGTCGATCTGGTAGTCCTCGAGGGCAGGGTACAAAATTTCTTCGACCACGGGCGACAAGCGGTGAATCTCGTCGATGAAGAGCACATCGTTGCGCTCCAAATTGGTCAGTAAAGCGGCCAGGTCTTTCGGCTTCTCCAGCACTGGGCCACTGGTTTGGCGCAAGTTCACGCCCAACTCGGCCGCAATGATGTGGCTGAGCGTGGTCTTGCCCAAGCCGGGAGGACCGAACAGCAGCACGTGGTCGAGCGGCTCTTGGCGCATCTTGGCGGCGCTGATAAAGATCTCCAACTGCTCACGCACTTTGACTTGGCCCACATATTCGTCGAGCAGCTTGGGCCGAAGGGCGCGCTCAATCGCCTCCTCTTGGTGCGACACGGGAGAGGCCGAAATCACTCGGGGCTCGGGCTGGGGCGCAAAGTCGTCGGTGCGAATGCTCATGGCTCAGTTCTGTTTTATTTGTTCAAAGATTTGAGCGCCAACTTGATGCCTTCGCTGACCCCCACATCGGCAGGCAAGTTCTTCAGGGCTGCGACGGCTTCCTTGTCGCTGTAACCCAGCGCCAGCAAGGCTTGCTGAATGTCGCTGTGCGCATCGCTGGTGTTCACGGCAAACAACCCACCCACGTCGCCGCCCAGCTTGCCTTTCAGCTCCAAGAGCAAACGCTCGGCCGTCTTTTTGCCAATGCCAGGCACTTTCACCAAGCGCCCAACTTCTTGCGTGGTGATGGCCTGGGCCAAATCGGCCACGCTCATGCCCGACAACACGCTGAGCGCTGTGCGGGGACCGACGCCAGAAATTTTGATGAGTTGACGAAAAGCCTCACGCTCGGACAAGGTGGCAAAGCCGTACAAAATTTGCGCGTCTTCACGCACCACAAAATGCGTCACCAAGGTCACTTTTTCGCCGGTGGCTGGCAAATTGTAAAAAGTGCTCATGGGCACATTGACTTCGTAGCCCACCCCCTGGCAATCCACCACCACTTCGGGTGGGTTCTTGTCACTCAAAATGCCAGTGAGTTTGCCAATCATGAAGGGGCGCCCTTAAGTTGCACGGTATAGAGGAAAATCAGGGTTCAACGGCCCGTCACACACCGGTCGAAACCACAACGAACAGGATTATCCACTTGATCGTCAGACACACCTTCACGCCGCACAACAATACCCGCTTGTCGCACTTGTGTGGCCCGATGGATGCGCACTTGCGCACCATCGAGGCGGGCTTGCAAGTGAGCATTGCACACCGCCACGAACAATTCAAGGTGGATGGACCCAAGGCCGTAGCTCTGCAGGCCATGGAGATTTTGCAAGCCATTTATGAACGTGCCGATCGCCCGATTTCGCCCGACATGGTGCAACTCATGTTGGTGGGTGACAGTGCCGGAGATGAGGGGCAATTGCCCACCTTGCAAACCCGCCGCGCCGATCTGAAGGCTCGCACCCCCGTGCAAGCCGCTTACCTGGAAAGCATTGCCACGCACGACATCACTTTTGGCATTGGACCTGCAGGCACGGGCAAAACTTATTTGGCGGTGGCATGCGCCGTGGATGCCTTGGAGCGCAGCAGTGTGCAAAGGATTGTCTTGACGCGGCCAGCGGTTGAAGCTGGCGAACGGCTCGGTTTCTTGCCCGGCGATTTGTCGCAAAAGGTCGACCCCTACCTGCGCCCGCTGTATGACGCGCTGTACGACCTGATGGGTTACGACAAAGTACAAAAGGCGTTTGAGCGCAATGCCATCGAAATTGCGCCCTTGGCATTTATGCGCGGACGCACGCTGAACAACGCTTTCGTGATCCTCGATGAAGCCCAAAACACCAGCGCCGAACAGATGAAGATGTTTCTCACGCGCATCGGATTTGGGGCCAAGGCCGTGGTCACAGGCGACGTGAGTCAAATCGATTTACCCAAAGGGCAACTGAGTGGCCTCATCGATGCCGAGCGCGTGCTCAAGCGCGTCAAAGGCATCGCGTTCACGCGGTTCAGCAGTGCCGATGTGGTGCGACACCCCTTGGTGGCTCGCATTGTGGACGCCTACGACGCGCAAGGCAGTGCAGTGATGCGCGCTGGCGTGACCACGCGCCGCAAAACTTTGCCCACCGACGAATGAGCTACCGGGGCGCGAGCATCGTACAAGTCATCACCTCGACAAACCTTGACTTGCTTCACCGCACAACCTTGAATCTGCAAACCATCTTTTCACTATGGCCTTGAAACAACTGCAACTGTCCCTGCAATTTGGTGACATTCCCCACGCTGCGCGCCATCGGGCGGCTTTGCCACGCCATGCGGTCACGCGTGCAATTCGGCATGCATTGACGGACGATGCCGAAATCACGGTGCGCATCGTGGGCGAAGAAGAAGGCCGCGCACTGAATCACAGCTATCGCAAAAAAGACTACGCCACCAACGTCCTGACTTTTGACTACGCCACAGGCCCGGTGGTGCTGGCCGATTTGGTGCTGTGCGCGCCGGTGGTGGCCCGCGAAGCCAAAGAGCAAGGCAAAACACTGGCGGCGCACTACACCCATTTGCTGGTGCACGGGACCTTGCACGCACAAGGCTGGGACCACGAAACCAGCACGGCCGATGCCGAAGCCATGGAGGCCTGCGAAATCGACATCTTGGCCGGATTGGGTCTGCGCAACCCTTACCGCTGAATCAAATCAAACGCACCTTGACGGTTTTGCCTTTGATTTTTCCGCGCGACAACTGGGCCTCGACCTTTTTTGCCAGATCGGCCTGAACCGCCACATAGGTTGAAAATTCGTTCACGTTGATTTTGCCGACCCGCTCGCGGGTCAAGCCACACTCGCCGGCCAAAGCGCCCATCACATCGCCCGCCCGAATTTTTTCTTTGCGTCCACCCACAATTTGCAAGGTGCGCATCGGGGGCTGCAAGGCCCCCCCCTCTGCAGGCTGCAAGCTCGACAGCATCGCCCACGTCGACTCACGGCCCTGCAAGAGCTCGATTTTTCCGACAGAGCCCATCTCGTCCATGCTGGCCAACGTCAGCGCCAAGCCCTCGGCGTCACCCCGGCCGGTACGGCCAATGCGG
>JBEGTA010000166.1:0-4109 GCA_041179665.1 Pseudomonadota bacterium | reverse complement strand
CCCGTTTGGGCTTTCACAAAATCGGCATCGGCACGGCCGATTTTTCCAACCAAAGCAGAGACCTTTTTTTCATCCACCCGGCGGTCCCCCGAGGTCACCACCAAGACCGCCACGCCGTCTTCTTTGCGCTTGAAGATCACGCTTTTGGCAATTTGACCGAGCTGCACGCCCAAACCATCGGCGGCCTCTTGCGCGGTGCGGGCTGCACCATCGAGCATGACCGGCAAATGCGGATGGCCCGCCGCTTGCAGCGTTTGC
Organism: Pseudomonadota bacterium; assembly: GCA_041179665.1. Taxonomy (GTDB): domain Bacteria; phylum Pseudomonadota; class Gammaproteobacteria; order Burkholderiales; family Burkholderiaceae_C; genus Limnohabitans_A. The sequence goes on along the minus strand of JBEGTA010000166.1, from coordinate 3,851 downwards.
GACACGCGCTGCACCCCTTCAGGCAAAGCATGGAGTTCTGAGCCGCACATGCTTTAGCCCGCCCTTTTGTTGAGCAGGGCCGTGGCCACACGCGACTGGGTTTTGCGCCCCAAAAAGTCGCTGATGAAGACGCCCGCATCGACCAAGGCCTCCAGGTCAATGCCGGTGTCGATGCCCATGCCTTGCAACAGATAGACCACGTCTTCGGTAGCGACATTGCCGGTGGCGCCTTTGGCGTAAGGGCAGCCGCCCAAGCCCGCCACCGACGACTGGAAGTTGGACACGCCCATGTGCAAAGCCGCCAAGGTGTTGGACAAGGCCTGGCCATAGGTGTCATGAAAATGGCCGCTGATCTGGCTCACCTCAAAGTGCTGCAAGGTGGCCTCGATGGCCCTTTGCACTTTGAGCGGTGTGCCCACACCGATGGTGTCGGCCACGTCAACGCGCTGAACGCCAATGCGCTTCATCAGCCCCGCCAAATAGGCCACACGCTCGGGCGCAACCTCGCCCTCGTAGGGACAGCCCACAGTGCAGCTCATGGCGCCCCGCACGGCAATGCCAGCCGCCAAAGCCGCTTGCACCACAGGGGCAAAGCGCTCGATGCTTTCGGCGATGGAGCAGTTGATGTTTTTCAGGCTGAAGGCTTCACTGGCGGCGCCAAACACCACGATCTCATCGGGCCGGCTGGAGCGCGCGGCTTCAAAGCCCTGCAGGTTGGGGGTGAGCACCGAATAACGCACCCCACTTTGCCGCACCACACCCGCCATGACTTCGGCGTTGTCCGCCATTTGCGGCACCCATTTGGGCGAGACAAAACTGGTGACCTCAATTTCTTTCAAGCCCGCGGCTTGCAAGCGGTGCACCAACTCGATTTTGACGGCGGCCGGTACCGCTTGCTTTTCGTTTTGTAAGCCATCGCGGGGGCCCACATCGATGAGTTGAACGCGAGAAGGAATCGGCATGTTGGTGTCTTTCTGGTCAATAGCCGCGGCGGTGATCCACGATGCCATTGATCGGATCTCCACGCTGTAAAGCCTGAATTTTGCCCACGATTTGGGCCAGGCTTTCATCACGCAAAGTCCGTGCTGAGGTGTGCGGGGTGAGCGTGATTTTCGGATGTTTCCAAAAAGCATGCTCAGCGGGCAAAGGCTCGGTGCGAAACACGTCGAGCATGGCGCCCGCCAAGTGGCCTTGGTCGATCAAATCGAGCAGGTCTTGCTCGACTAAATGCTTGCCACGCGCCACATTGATCACATAGCCCCCAGGCTGCAACTGCGACAGGGTGTGGCTGTTCAGCATGTTTTCGGTCTCCGGCGTGAGCGGCATCAAATTGACCAGCACCCGCGTGGCCGCCAAGAAGTCGACCAAGCCCTCGGGGCCACTGAAACAACGCACGCCCGGCAGGTCTTTGGGGCTGCGGCTGAAGCCGTTCACCGGAAAATCAAACACCTGCAAGGCCTGCGCCACCCGCTGCCCCAGCACCCCCAAACCCATGACCCCCACGGGGAAGTCGGCTCGTAGGCGCGGCTTGCGAAAAGACCAAAGGCCGGCTTGGGTGTCGGCCTCGTAGGCATCGAGTTCTCGAAAATGCCGAATCACGGCATGGCACACATATTCGGCCATTTGCACCGACATGCCGGCATCGTCCAAACGCACCACCAGAAGCTGAGAGGGCAACTGCAATTGCAGCAAGGCGTCCACGCCCGCGCCAATGTTGAACAAGGTTTGCAGGCCTGCTTGTTCGTCAATGAACTGTTGCGGCGGGGCCCACACAATGGCGTGGTCCGCTTGGGGCGCACCGGGGCGCCACGCCGACACGTCGGCGTGTGGCAACGCTTGCTGCAGGCCTTGTACCCAAGGCTCAGGCGCGAGGCCTGTCAAACAAATGGTGATTTTCATGGTGCAGTGCGCACCTTACACCGCCAGCTTGAGCAATTCAGCCCCATCGGCGACTTGGTCACCAGGCGCGTAGAGCAACTCAGCCACCGTGCCGTCTTTGGGCGCACTGATGGTGTGCTCCATTTTCATGGCTTCCATCACGGCCAAGGCTTGGCCGGCCTTGACCTTGTCCCCGGCTTTGACGGCAAAGGAGACCACTTTGCCCGGCATGGGTGCTGTCAGCCGGCCGCCTTCTTGTGCGGCTTCGCCGGCATGGGCCAAGGGGTCGAGCACGGTGATGCGGGTGGCCCCTTGGGGCGTGAACAGGTGCGCCGTTTCACCTTGCCAATCAAGTTGCGAGAAGGTGCGCGGCGCATCGCCCCACTGCACCCACAGGCCCGCGCCCTCGGCAGAAAAACGCAACGGACCGGACACCGAGGCATCGCCTTGAAGGTGCTCGTTATGCTTGCCTCCCGCGCCACCTTCACCGAGATTGCCGCCCTTGCTGTGAAGACCCGCTGGGCCTGCGCCTTCCAGCGACAAGCTCAAGCCACCATCGTGGCCATACGTCAAACGGGCCGAGCGGGGCTGATCTTGCCAGACAAACTCAAAGCGGCGCTGTGCCACACCATGCGACTGCCAGCCATCGCGGCGGCTGAAGGGGTCTTGCCCTTGAAATGCTTGTTCAGCCTGCAATGTGTGGGCCACGACTGCGGCCACCGCCGCCGGCAAACCCACCTTCTCTTGCTGAAACAAAACGGCGGCTTCTCGCTGAATCAGCGCCGTGTCGAGTTGCGCATGGGCAAAAGCCGACGAGCGCACCACATGGCGCAGAAACTGCACGTTGGTGTTCAACCCCACGATGTGGGTTTGGGACAACGCGTGGTCCAAGTGGGCCAGCGCTTGCTCGCGCGTCTCGCCGTGCACGATGAGCTTGGCCACCATCGAGTCGTAAAACGGGCTGATGGTGTCGCCTTCGCGCACGCCATCGTCAATGCGAACGGTGCCGCACTCGAAGCTCGTGGCCTGCGGCTTGCGGTACACCTGCAAGGTGCCGGTGGCCGGCAAAAATTGCTTGTCGGGGTTTTCAGCGCAAATGCGCGCTTCAATCGCATGGCCTTGAATTTTCAGCTGGTCTTGGCGCAGCGGCAATGGCTCGCCACTGGCCACGCGCAGCTGCCACTCCACCAAATCGAGCCCCGTGATGGCTTCGGTCACCGGGTGCTCCACTTGCAAACGGGTGTTCATCTCCATGAAGAAAAACTTCATTGACTCGGGTTGGTCATAGGCCGTTTGTTCCACGATGAACTCGACCGTGCCCGCGCCCACATAGTTCACCGCCTTGGCCGCGGCCACCGCCGCCGCCCCCATTTGGGCGCGCAGGGTTTCGGTCATGCCGGGGGCTGGCGCTTCTTCCAGTACTTTTTGGTGACGCCGCTGCACCGAACAATCGCGCTCAAACAAATAAACGCAGGTGCCGTGTATGTCGCCAAACACCTGGATCTCGATGTGGCGTGGGCGTTGCACATATTTTTCAATCAACACCGCATCACTGCCAAAACTGTTGATCGCCTCGCGCTGGCAACTGGCCAACGCAGCGGCAAAGTCTTCTGACTTTTCAACCACGCGCATGCCTTTGCCGCCACCTCCGGCACTGGCCTTGATGAGTGCCGGGTAGCCAATGCGGTCGGCCTCGCGTTGCAGCAGTGCAGGGTCTTGGTCTACGCCGTGGTAGCCGGGCACCAAAGGCACTCCGGCCGAGGCCATCAAACGCTTGGATTCGGCCTTGAGGCCCATCGCCAAAATGGCCGAGGCGGGCGGCCCAATGAACACCAAGCCTGCGGCAGTGCAAGCCTTGGCAAAGTCTTCGTTCTCGCTCAAAAAACCATAGCCCGGATGCACCGCTTGCGCCCCGGTGTCTTGGGCGGCTTGCAAAATGCGCTCCCAGCGCAAATAGCTGTCTTTGGGGGCCG
>JBEGTA010000165.1:0-7923 GCA_041179665.1 Pseudomonadota bacterium | reverse complement strand
CCGGGTCCAGCGTGTCCATTTGCGCGACCACGCCCAAGCGGCCTTTGATGGCCAGCGCGTCACTCGGCATTTGCATCCCGTCGAAATACTGGATGGAACCGCCATCGGGTTGCGACAGGCCCAAGCACATGCGCAGCGTGGTGGTTTTGCCCGCGCCGTTGGGGCCGATCACGCCCAGGCATTCGCCGGGGTGGATGTGGAAAGACAGGTCGTTGACCACGGTGGTGGTGCCGTAGCGTTTGAGCAGGTGTTCAACCGAAAGCAAGGGGGTGTTCATGCCCGGATTGTGCCCTTGAGCGCAGGCCTGAGGAGTTTGGCAGGTGACCGATAAAATCAAGGCCTTCTTCAGAACCGCAGCTGCGGCCCCTTCATGTCCAGTTCCCCCTCTTTTTCTGACCGTTTGGCGGTCTTGCCGCAGTACTTGATCCCCAAACAGGCCCTCACCGCCTTTGCCGGGTGGGTCGCAGGCAGCCAATGGGGCGGCGCAACCACCCGCATCATCAACGGGTTCGTGAAGCGCTACAACGTGAACATGGCGGAGGCCGCCAACCCCGACACAGCCAGCTACAAGAGCTTCAACGAGTTTTTCACCCGCCCGCTCAAGGCCAGCGCACGGCCATTGGCCGCTTCGGCTTATGTCAGCCCTGTGGACGGAGCGATCAGCCAGTGCGGCCCGATTGCAGGCGATCAGGTCTTTCAGGCCAAGGGCCACGGCTACAGCACCCGCGCCCTGGTGGGCGGCGATGCGGCGCTGGCAGCGCAGTTTCAAGACGGTGAATTTGCCACGCTCTACCTGAGCCCACGCGACTACCACCGCATCCACATGCCTTGTGCGGGGCGTCTGACGCGCATGATCTACGTGCCGGGCGACTTGTTTTCCGTCAACCCCACCACCGCTCGTGGTGTGCCGGGTTTATTTGCCCGCAACGAGCGGGTGGTGTGTGTGTTTGAAGGCGAGCACGGCCCCTTTGTGATGGTGCTGGTGGGGGCCACGATTGTGGGCAGCATGGCCACCGTGTGGCACGGTGTGGTCAACCCACCGCGCCCGGGCGCGGTGCGCGAATGGACCTATGAGATGGGCAACATCGCCTTGGCGCAAGGCGAAGAAATGGGCCGCTTTTTGTTGGGCTCAACCGTGGTGATGTTGTTCCCGAAAGGGGCCATGCAATTCAAGCCCGACTGGACGCCCACCCGAGCCATCGTGATGGGCGAGGCGATGGGCCATTTGCTCTGACTCACACGCAGATGTGGCCGACCGCCAAGGTCAGCCCAAGTTCAAAAAACCCTTGAGTGCTGCGCTGGGTTTGTGGGCAATGACCTGCTCTTGGAGCACCGCCGGCCTCACTTGAAACACCCGCTCAATGACTTTGGCATACACCGCCGCCACATCGATGGTGGGCGGCAAGTCACGGCCCTCAAACAGTTGTTCTTTTTTAAGACCACGCCAGTCTGAATAGACCTGCGCCCGATCGACCAAGCCGCCGGCCAGCAGACAGCAAGTGCCCACGCCATGGTCGGTGCCTGTGGTGCCGTTTTCGGCCGCAGTGCGGCCAAACTCGGTCACCGTCACCACCAAAGTGTTGGACCACTGGGGGCCAATGGCAGTCTGAAAGTTTTGCACCAGACGATCGAGTTGCACCAGTTGATCGGCGTGTCCACCTTGGTCGCCGCCTTGGCTGGCGTGGGTGTCAAAGCCGTGCGTGAAATCAATCAGGCCCACGCGTGGCCCTTGTGCTTGCCCCATTTCTTGCCCGGCCAGGCGCCCCAACTCAGGCAATGAGCGTGCGTTGCCGAAGTCTTGTCGCACCATGCCGGCTTGCCGCTGGGTGGCAGCTTCAGCCCGAATGATGGACGCATAGGGCGAGATCAGTGCATCTTTGGCCCACAAGGCTTCCAGCGCATCGGCCACGGGGGTGGACAGGGGCGGCATCCAGTTGGGAAATTGTGTCGACGCATCGGGGTTGCCGCGAAGAATCAGCGGCATGGGAATGGATATGGACACGCCGCCACCCACACGCGCCACTTCCATCGCCCGGCCCAACCAGCCCGAAGCCGAGGTGTAGGGTTTGGCCATGCCCGTTTGCATCAGGTCTTGCCCTTCAAAGTGTGAGCGCCCTGAATAAGAAAAACCAGTGCTGTGCACCACCGCCAATTGGCCCTGTCCCCACAGTTGGTGCAGGTGCTTGAACGCGGGGTGCAGGGCAAAAGAGCCATCCAAACGCAAACTGTTTTGCACCGCAATGGTGGGGCGTATGGCGGCATAGGTGGCATCGCCCACGGGCGGCACGGCGGCCAATCCGTCCATCCCCCCGCGCAACAACACCACCAACAACTTGGGCGCTTGGCTATCGGTGTTGGCCCACGTCGACTCGAAGCCCGCAAAACTCAACGCGGTGGCACCCGCGGTTTTCAGCCATTGTCTTCTTTGCATGGGGCTCAACTCCAAAGCAATGTGGGGCTGGCATGAAACAACGAATGGGCTGAGCGCCAATCGTTTCTCGCCATCAGTTGACGAATCAGCGCCAGTTCTGGACTGGCCGCGGTGAAATGTTTTTCGCACAATTGGTTCAACACTTGACGGGGCTGCGGTTCTTTTTGCAACCAATCGCGGGTCAGCACCGCCATGAAGCGCACCCGACGGTCCAACATTTCTTTGGAGATCCAATCGACCGAACGAATCGGCCAGCCATTGGGTTGTGGGCAACGCGGCAGGGGTTGCCCCAAGTCCCCCATCACATTCATGGTTTTCAATCCGCCCCGGTCGTCCAGCGGCGCTGTGCGCGGGGGCGCAACGCCCATCAAAGTCCAGGTTTGCAAGAGCCAAGTCTCGGGCGACAAAAACTTTCGCGTGTTGGGCAAATGTTCCCAGCACATCTCGAGCACCGCCTCGTGCACCGAAGGCAAATGCCCTTGGGTTTTCAAAAACACTTGTTCGACATGGCGCACCGCTGCGGCGGGGGGGTCGTCGTCGATGAAATAAACGCACAGCTTGCGCGCCAAATGCTTGGCCGTGGCAGGATGAACCGCCAAGTCGGCAATCAGGTCTTCGAGCTTGGCCGAGGGGCGGAACAACGCCGAATAGCTTTTGCCCATCACCTCCTGAGAGCCGGGCTCGTGGTAATTGAAATCAAAGAAGGTTCCCAGCGGCACACCGGCCTTGTGGTACTTGTCCGGGCGCATGTCGCGCCAGCCGGTCAAGATGAGGGTGACCGCTTCGACGTCTTTTTGGCTGTAGCCCCCTTCAGGACTCAGCGAGAACAACTCCAAAAGCTCCCGTCCCAGGTTTTCGTTGATGCTGTTGGTGGTCCACTTCTCACGAGCTGCGCGCGAACGGGGCCCTGTGTTGGTGTTGTTGTCCAAATACACCAACATGGCCGGGTGGGTGGTGGCATGCCACAACATGGCGTGGTAATTGCCCGTCATTTTTTCGCGCAAGCTGCGCTGATAAGGGCCGATCAAGGTGTCGTTGTTTTGATTGCCCGGGGCCACCATGAAATGGTTGCTCCAAAAATGCCAGAACCTTTCAAAGACCGGTGCTTCGCCATACAACGCCGTGGTGGCCCGGGCCTGCACTTCTTTCCAGTGCTCCATTTGCCAAATCGGGATGCCGATGTCGCGCTTTCGCTCTGCCAAGTACTGTTCTTTGGAGAGGGTCTTGGCTTTGTTGAATGACTCGGCTTCGAGTTTGCGATGGTTCTCGAACGCATGCATCACATCGTCCATGCGCCAAAGCAACTTGACCCACTCGGGCAGGTCGTTTCGCCGGGTGCCGTCGGGCTCGAGGATATCGATGGGGGGCGCGCGCTTGAGTTGGGCTTTGGCCCAAGCCAGCGGGTCGTCCGGCAAGGCGGCTTGGTGAGGCAGCCCAAAAGCCACGCGCCGCGTGAATTGCTGGACCATAGGCACAGAGCGCTGCATCGAGTTCCCCCTTCACATGGCGGTGCAGTTTCTTAAATTTCGATTTTAGAACCCAACTCCACGACCGCATTGGCCGGCAAGTTCAAAAATTCTGCAGCAGCGCTGGCGTTGTGGTGCATTTGCGCAAAGAGCTTTTCGCGCCATGTGGCCATGCCCCCGCCAATGGTGGGGATCACGATGTCACGCGACAAGAAGTAGCTGGTCATCATCGGCTCGAGCTTGCAGCCTTGCCCTTCAATGGCCGCCAAGGCCGATGGCAGATCGGGGTTGTCCTTGAAACCATAGTTGACGATGACTTGCCAGCAGTCATGACCCAATGGGGTGACTTCCAGCCGCTTGTCGGCATCCATGCGGGGAACTTCATGGCTGCGCACGGTCACGAACAGGTTGTGTTGGTGCAGCACTTTGTTGTGCTTCAGGTTGTGCAACAACGCATTCGGCACGGTGCCGGTTTCGGCTGTCAAGAAAACGGCCGTCCCTTCCACGCGGGTGGGCGGCGAGACGAACACCGCCTCTAAAAAGTCGTCCAGCTTCAAGGCGTCGGAACGCAAAGACTCGTTGAGCAAGCGACGGCCATCGTGCCACGTCACCATGAGGGTGAACATGGCCGCGCCAATGAGCAGCGGGAACCAGCCACCGTCAAACAATTTGAGCAGGTTGGAGGCCCAGAATGCCAAGTCCACCAAGAAGAAGAACCCGGTTGCGCCCACGCACAGCAGCAGAGGCATCTTCCATGCATAACGAATCACGAAGAAGGTCAAGATGGTGGTGATCAACATGTCGGTGCAGACGGCAATGCCGTAGGCAGCCGCCAAATTGCTCGACGACTTGAACATGACCACAGCCAACACAATGGCCACAAACAAGCCCCAATTCACAAAAGGCATGTAGATTTGCCCAGTGTCTGTTTCACTCGTGTGCTGGACTTGCAAGCGCGGCAAATAGCCCAATTGAATCACTTGCTTGGTGACACTGAAAGCGCCCGAAATCAAGGCTTGCGAAGCGATGACGGTGGCCATGGTGGCCAGGCCGACCAAAGGCAACAAGGCCCAGTCTGGGGCCATCATGTAAAACGGGTTTTTCACCGCTTCAGGGTTGTTCAACAGCAACGCACCTTGACCAAAATAATTCAGCGTCAAGCAGGGCATGACCACACTGAACCAAGCCAGACGGATGGGCTTTTTGCCGAAATGCCCCATGTCGGCATACAACGCTTCGCCCCCGGTGACGCACAACACCACCGCGCCCAGAATGATGAAGGTCGTGCCCGGCTCTTGCCACATGAACATCAAGGCGTAATGGGGGCTGACGGCGAACAAAATGTCAGGGTGCTGCACGATGTGCGACACGCCCAGGGCCGCAATGGCCAAAAACCAAACCAAGGTGATGGGGCCAAAGAATTTACCAATGCCCGCCGTCCCGCGTTTTTGCACCCAAAACAGCAAAAACAAGATGATCAGTGTGAGGGGAATGACGAATTTTTTGAAGGCAGGAGAGATGATCTCCAAGCCTTCCACCGCAGACAGCACCGAGATGGCTGGGGTGATGACGCCGTCGCCGTAAAACAGACAAGTGCCAAAAATGCCCACCACCAACAAGACTTTGCGCAACTGCGGCCGGTCTTTCACCGACTGAGACGCCAGTGCCAGCATGGCCACCAAACCGCCCTCGCCGTGGTTGTCGGCGCGCAGCACCAACATCACGTATTTGACCGACACAATGGTCGTCAGGGTCCAAAAAAAGATGGAGAGGATGCCGTACACGTTTTCATGTGTGAACGGGACATGGCCGGAGCCAAAGACCTCTTTCATCGCATACAGCACGCTGGTGCCGATGTCGCCATAAACCACGCCAATGGCGCCCAAAGTCAAAGCGACGAGAGAAGTACGGGTGGAAGACACAGGAGAGGACCTGACCAAAGTCAAGCCAAGTGAATGACAAGGTGGCTATTTTGCGCCTGATTACGGCGCTGTGTCACCGTTCTTGAGACCTTTTTGTTGCAGTGCAGCAACTTTAATCGTAAACCTCGGCTTCAGGGTCGGTCGCTTCCAGCTCGTAACTGGCCGCCAACATGGCCAGGCGGCCAATCACGCCGTACATGTAGAAGCGGTTGGGTACACTGGCGCCGGGCTTCACCCCGGGCTGCGGCAAATGGGGCGTGTCGGCAAACGCCAAAGGCACAAAGCTGGCACCCGGCGCGTTCAGGTTTTCGTCGATACCCCGCTCGGCATGCACACGGTAAAAACCGCCCACCACATAGCGGTCCATCATGTAGACCACGGGCTCGGCCACGGCATCGTTGATGCGCTCGTGGGTGAGCACACCTTCTTGGATGATCACGTCGTTGACTGTCTGACCGTCTTTAATGACGTTCATCTTGTTGCGCGTCTTGCGGTTCAGCACATCCAAGTCGGCCACATCGCGCACCGTCATGATGCCCATGCCATAGGTGCCGTTGTCGGCCTTGACCACGACAAATGGCTTCTCATTGATGCCGTACTCTTTGTATTTGCGCTTGATTTTGGTCAGCAAGGCGTCCACGTTGCTGCGCAGGCAGTCCATGCCGGTGCCTTCGGCAAAGTTGACATCGCCGCACTGGCTGAACATCGGGTTGATGAGCCAAGGGTCGATGCCGAGCAACTTACCAAAGCGCTTGGCCACTTCTTCGTAGCTTTGGAAATGCTTGGTCTTGCGACGCACGCTCCAGCCGGCATGCAAAGGCGGCAATAAAAATTGCTCGTGCAGATCTTCCAAAATGCCCGGCGCACCTGCAGACAAGTCGTTGTTCAGCAAGATGGTGCAGGGGTCAAAATCTTTCAGCCCCAACCGGTGCTGGGTGCGCACGACGGGCTCCAGGGTGATGCTCTCGCCATTGGGCAACTCAATGGTGGTCGACTCTTTGATCTCTGGGTTGATCGAGCCAATGCGGACATTCAGACCGGCCATGTGGAAGATGCGCTGCAACTGCATCACATTTGCCAAATAGAAGGTGTTGCGGGTGTGGTTTTCAGGAATGATCAAGAGGTTTTTGGCCTCAGGGCAGATCTTCTCGACAGCGGCCTGCGCCGATTGCACCGCCAAAGGCAACATTTCAGGGGTCAGGTTGTTCCAACCGCCGGGGTAGAGGTTGGTGTCCACCGGGGCCAACTTGAAACCCGCATTGCGAATGTCGACCGAGGTGTAAAACGGCGGCGTGTGCTCCATCCACTCCAGGCGGAACCAGCGTTCGATCGCGGGCATGGAATCGAGAATGCGCTGCTCCAGCTCATTGATGGGGCCGGTCAGGGCGGTGACAAGATGGGGAACCATGGACGACCTTTATTAGGCTGAAGTGACAAACACAATGGAAATCATAGGGGGCCCGTCAGCCCCAAGGCAAGTTCAGGATCGGATTTCACCGTCCCCCAACACCACATACTTGAGCGAGGTCAGACCCTCAATGCCCACCGGCCCGCGGGCATGGAATTTGTCGGTGCTGATGCCAATTTCGGCCCCTAAACCGTACTCAAAACCATCCGCAAAGCGGGTGCTGGCATTGACCATGACGCTGGACGAGTCGACCTCGCGCAGAAAACGCTGCGCATGCATGTGGTCTCGCGTGAGGATCGCATCGGTGTGGTGGCTGCTGTAATGGTTGATGTGCGCAATCGCTTCATCTAAGCCGGCCACCACCTTGACGCTGATGATCGGCGCCAAATATTCCTCAAACCAATCTTGCTCTGTGGCGTCGGTCAACTGGGCGCCGGACACCTGACTCAGCAAGGCCTTGGCTTTGGGGCAGCAGCGCATTTCAACGCCCTTGGCAGCATAAACAGCGCCAATTTTTGGCAAAAATTCACTCGCCACGCCTTGCGCCACCAACAAGCCTTCGCTCGCGTTGCAGGGGCTGTACTTGTTGGTTTTGGCGTTATCGGCCACTTTGACGGCCATCTCCACGTCACAAGGATCGTCCACATAGGTGTGGCAATTGCCATCCAAGTGCTTGATCACCGGCACTTTGGCTTC
>JBEGTA010000164.1:0-6714 GCA_041179665.1 Pseudomonadota bacterium | reverse complement strand
ACATGCAAATGTTCACATCGGCTTCGACCAAACGCGAAACATCGGCCAAGTGGCTGCCCAAGGGGAAGACCATGTTGACCTCGGCGCCAATGCCCTGCACCAAGCGGCGGATTTCGGCCAAGTCGCTGGGGCTGTTGAAGGTGCCGTAGCTGGGGCCAATGATGTTGACACGGGGTTTTTCACCGGCAGGCCGCTCTACAAACGGTTTTCGCGCTGGCACTTTGCGCAAGCCATATTCGCTCCACAGCCAATACATGGCGCGGTTGGCGCACTGCCACTGGTCTTCGTCGATGGTGCGTGGCAAAAAGCGGGCAATGTTGGTGCCCTCGGGCGTGACACCGCCGCCAATCATCTCGGCAATTGAACCTGTCACCACCACCGCGGGCAGCTCGGGGTCGAGGGTGGCGTGGGCGCGTTTCATGGCCCCTTCGGTGCCCTCGCGTCCGAGTTGTTCTTCGGCCAACCCGGTCACCACAATCGGCAACTCGTGCGGCGGCAAGGCATCGGTGTAATGCAGCACCGAGGTGACTGGCAGGTTTTCGCAACCCACGGGACCATCGATCACCACCTGCAAACCCTTGATGGCGGTGAACACATACACCGCACCCCAATAACCGCCGGCGCGGTCATGGTCCAAGATGAGTGGCGACTTGGGTTTGGCCACAGTGCTGGGCGGCGTGGACACGGTGTTCATGAGCCCATCTCCTCGGCCTTGCGCTTTTTCAAGAGCTTTTCAATTTGGCGGCGGGTCTCGGCTTTGAACTCGGGCCGGTCTTTGGGCACCGACTCCCACACGCCAGCGGCATGGCCTGCGCCGACATCGCCAAAAAATTCTTTCATGGCATCAAAGCGGCGCTGGTTGCCCATGGCCGCTTGCACCACCTGCACCAGCGACCCGGCACCTGCAACGCCCATCAAAGGCCGCGCCGAAATCAGGTTGGTGAAGTACAACGAGGGCACGCTGTTTTGCTTGGCAATTTGCACCACGGGGGTCGTGCCAATGGCCAACTGCGGCCGGTATTCGTACATGGCATTCAGGTCTTGCTCGAGCGAGGCACGCATTTGCACCTGCACGCCTTTGGCTTGCAGCCAAGCAATGTCTTGCGCGTTCCAAGCAGTGGCGGGGCATGCCGAGCCGACGTAGCGCAGATCGGCACCGCACTCGATGAGCAAACGCCCCACCAACAGCTCTGAGCCTTCGTAGCCGCTCAAGGTGATGCGCCCAGAGATGGGCTTTTGCATCAACAGCCCACGCATTTGTGTGAGCGCTTGGTTGCGCGCCACATCGATCTGGGCTTGTGCAATGCCGGCAGCTTGGCCAATGTTTTGCAACCAGTCTTGCGTGCCCTCCAGCCCCACCGGCGCCGAGCCCACCACGGGCCGACCTGCGGCCTGGAACTCGCGCACGCTGGCGGTGTAAAACGGGTGGATGGCAGCCGCCACCGAACAATCGAGCGCGGCATACAACTCGCGCCATTCGCGGGTTGGCACCACTGGCCCAGCGGCCAAACCCATAGGGGCCAGCATTTGGCCAATGATGACCGGATCGGCCGGGAACATCTCGCCCAGCAAAGCCACCGTGGGTTTGTCACCCCGGCCGGCACGCGGCGCGGCAACAGGGCCACTGATGATTTCTTCGCGGGCGTATTTCAGCATCGCCCCGGCCAACACATCTTTCGCTTCGGCATGGGTGGGCACACCAAAACCCGGCACATCAATGCCGATGATCCGCACACCATTGATCTCTTTGGGGAGCAACTGCAGTGGCACGCCACTGGCCGTGGGCACACACAGATTGATGATGATGACGGTGTCGACTTTGCTCGGGTCGGCTTCGGCATGCACCACTTCACGGATGTCTTCAAACAACTTGCCTGTGACCAACGACTCAGAGTTGAAGGGCACATAGCCCACACTGCGGCGCGCGCCATAGAAGTGCGAGGTAAATGTCAGGCCATACACGCAACAGGCCGAGCCCGAGAGGATGGTGGCCGTGCGCTTCATGCGCAACCCCACACGCAACGAACCAAATGCTGGGCACATGCTTTGGGGCTGGTCGTGCGGGCCGGCATCGGGCTGGCGTGGGTAGTCACGCGCATATTGGTCCAACACTTCAGACTTGCCGGCTTCTTTGGCCGCGGCCACCATGGCTTCGGTGCCTGCATGGCAGCCCATGCCGTCACCTTGCAGCCCTGCGGGGTTGGGCGCATCGGTGTGGGGATGGATGGGGATGGTGCGTGTCATGGACGTGTCCTGTGGGGGTGTCTGTAGCGGCTCAGGCCGCGTCGTAGACGACTTCCAGCGAGGGTTTGATGGCTTCGTCCTTGCCCACCATGTCGAACACGGTGGCTGGCTCGAGCACCACATTCCGGCCCACCACGTCGGCGCTGAACAGGCCGAGCAATTGGTCTTGGGTTTGTGGCTTGGGGCGCATGGGCGGCGCTTCGGCCACGTTCTTGGCCAGTTCGGCAAACAGCGGACCCCATTCGCCATCGGGGCGGCCAATGATTTCGTAGCTGGCGCTCTTGCGGCGAATGTCTTCGTTGGCTGGAATGGCAGCCAACACCGGAATGCCTGCGTTGGCTGCAAAGGTTTGGGCCTCGCCGGTGCCATCGTCTTTGTTGATGACCATGCCGGCCACACCCACGTTGCCACCGAGCTTGCGGAAATACTCCACCGCTGAGCAGACGTTGTTGGCCACATACAGCGACTGCAAGTCGTTGCTGGCCACGACAATCACTTTTTGGCACATGTCGCGGGCAATCGGCAAGCCAAAGCCGCCGCACACCACGTCGCCCAAAAAGTCGAGCAACACGTAGTCAAAGCCCCAATCGTGGAAGCCGAGTTTCTCCAGCGTTTCAAAGCCGTGGATGATGCCGCGCCCGCCGCAGCCGCGACCGACTTCAGGCCCGCCCAACTCCATGGCAAACACGCCATCGCGCTTGAAGCAGACATCGCCAATGCTCACGGCCTGGCCTGAGAGTTTGAGGCGCGAAGACGTCTCGATGATGGTCGGGCAAGCCTTGCCACCAAACAACAAACTGGTGGTGTCGCTCTTAGGGTCGCAGCCAATCAGCAGCACTTTTTTGCCTTGCTGCGCCATCATGTAAGACAGGTTGGCCAGGGTGAAGCTTTTGCCAATGCCGCCCTTGCCATAAATGGCAATGATTTGCGTCTCTTTGGTCACCTCGGAGGTGCTCACCGCATCGGGCTCGATGTCGGCCTCGCGGCGCAGCACTTCGACAAATTTGATGGGCTGGGTGGTGGTATCTGTGTTCATGCGGAGGCACTCCAATCAAGAATCATCTTGAGACAGCTCGCATCACCGAAGGCAGTCTCGTAGGCAGAACCAGCTTGAGTCGATGGCTGGGTGTGGGTGATCAATCCGTCAAGCGACAAACGGCCGGTGTTCACCAGCTCGTTCACCGCCAACAGATCAGGACGCTTCCACTCGGCCGCGATGCGCATGCGCGCTTCACGCATAAAGGCCGGGGCGTAAGCAAAGGAGAGGTCTTGTTTGTAAAAACCGGCCAGCACCAATTCGCCACCGGGGCGCAGGCGCTGAATCAAGCTGTTGAGCAAGCTGCCATCGCCGCTCACGTCGTAAATGGTGCGGTAGTCACGGCGCGCGTCATCTTCTGGCTTCATCACGGTGTATCCGTCTGCGCCCAGCGATCGCTCTGATTGGGTTTCCCACACGGTGGGCGCGGGCATGCCAGCAGCCACGGTCAATCGGGCCAGCAAGCGGCCCATCACACCATGACCCACGATGAGTTCAGGAGCTTCAAAGGGGGCTTGCTGCCCGCCACCCGAGACGGCGTGATAAGCCGTGGCGGCCAGCGCCAGCAAGACCGACTGTGCGCCCAAGTGCTCGGCCACCGGCACCACTTTTTGTTCAGACACCACCAAGCGTGAGGCGGCCCCACCAAAGAGGCTTTTCACCCCAGTGAAGCAATTGGCGCCCGGCACAAACACGCGTTGACCGGCTTGGACGCCCGACTCCGAAGCACTGCGAACCACACGGCCCACGGTCTCGTATCCGGGCACCAGCGGGTAGCCCATGCCCGGAAAAGCCGGCATGCTCCCGTCCCAAAGCATGCGCTCCGTCCCGGTGCTGATGCCGCTGTATTCAACGGCCACTTCCAGCTGACCCGCCTGCAATTCAGGCAGATCTAAGGTCTGTAAAGACAGACTTCTCGGGTTATTGAATACGACAGCTTGAGCGGACATGGTTGTATTTTTCTATTTACACTGATAAATGTCAAAGTTAATTGACACTCTTTTCGTCAACATGGGGTAAACACTTAGATTTCCGACCCAAAAGAATGCGCGCATGGATGGGCATGTCGTTCGGAACCAACTCCACATGCGTAAAACCAGCCTCTTGCATCATGGTTTGCAGCTCTTGGGGGGTGCGCAGCCGCCCCGCCCCCATGGCCAGCAGGTAAAAATGAAAATAGGCATCGACCGAGGCTTCAGGTTGGCCGGCTTCTGAGTCGGGCTGGGCCATGGGCTCGGCCACCAGCAAGACGCCGCCGATGGGCAGGGCGTCGTGCGCTTTTTTCAAAATCTGCCGCACCACCGCATCGGGGTGGTCGTGCGCCACACGCACCAAGGTGATCAGGTCAGCCCCTTCGGGCAATGGGTCGTCCAAAAAGCTGCCGGGGTGCAAGCTCACGCGCTCGGTCAAGCCCTTGGCCTGCAGGTTGTCACGGGCCAGTGACAGCACAGGAGGCAAATCAAACATCTTGAATTTCAAGTGCGGCGCATACGCTGCCAACTCGCTCACAAAGCGGCCTTTGCCGGCCCCCACATCCAGCACGCAGCGGTGTTCGTCAAAGAAGTAGGACGACAAAATCTCTTGCACCACAAAGCCCTGCGATGCCGCCATGAGCTGCGAATAGCGCGTGAACTTGTCGACTTCCGCCGCCGGCATGACGGCGGCTGTTTTTTCGTGCGCATACGGCCAATACTCGGCCATGCCGCCACTCCAAGCGTTTTGCAAGAACTTCAAGGGGTCTTGCATGTCTTGGTAGAGCAAATGGTTGTGCTCAATCATTTGCGCAATGCCCTCGTGCTGCGCCAAGGGCACGCCCAAGGGGCCCAAGCCAAAGCGACCTTGGCTGCGGTGCTCCAGCAAGCCCAGCGCCACCGCAGACAACAGCAAACGCTGCAAGACCGCCGGGGGCAAGCCAGTGCGAGCGGCCAAGGTGTCCAAGTGCGCGGGTGCCTGGTGCAAGGTGCGAAACAAGTCCAAGCGCACACAGCCCAACACCACTTGGCTGTGCACAAAACCGGCCATCAAATCAAACAACTTGCGCGTGCGGCGACGCGTCAACCAACGCGTCAATGGATTGCTCAACGACCAGCGATACAGCCCGGGGTGGGCATACCAGCGCTCAAGCTTGGCTTGCCATGCGTCCTTCAAAGAGGTTGAAGCGGTGTGGGCCTGCAGGTGGGCCAGATCAAGGGGTTGGGACATGGCGCTTCCTTCGCGTCTTGCTTTGTGGGCGCTCAATGCGGCGCGCTGACGCGGCCTGCAGCCACTTCGGGGTGGCTTTTGAAATAACCCTCGCACAGTGCTTTGGGCACCAAACGCTCGGCCTCGACTTGCACCAACTGGCGCAACATGTCGCGGCACGAACAGGGGGGAATCGAGCTCGCGGCTTGGTCAATCAGGTGGTCAAAGTGCGCAATCGCGCCGGTCAAACCCAGCGCCTGCGCCGAGCTGGGGCGGGCGTGCAACACATCTTGTCCAGCGGGCTTGCCCAAGGTGGCGGCATCGGCGATCACATCGCGGATGTCGTCGGCCACTTGGTAGGCCTCGCCCAAATAGCTGCCCAAAGGCGCCCAAGGCTCGGGCGCGTGGCCGCAGCTCAGCGCCCCGGCGCAGGTGGCCGAGACAAACAAGGCACCAGTCTTGGCGCGTTGGTATTGGCTCAGGTTGGCGCTGGTCTCGCACTCCCACGCCTGCCCAGCCACGATGCCATGCGGCAAGCCCACGCCTTGGGTCAGGTTGTCCATCAGCGCGATCAGCCGATCGGGTTGCGGCGCACCGGCTTGCAGCAACACCCGATACGCCATGACGATCAGACCGTCACCGGCCAGCAAGGCCAGCGGCTCGCTGAAGGCTTTGTGCACCGTGGGCAAACCGCGCCGGGTGTCGGCATTGTCAAACGCGGGCATGTCGTCGTGCACCAGCGAGGCGCAGTGCATCAATTCAAGCGCCACAGCCGCCGCATTGGTCAGCTCGGGGCTGTCGTCGCCACAGGCGGTGGCCACCGCCATGCACAACTGCGGGCGGATGCGGGCGCCGCCCGAAAACACCGCATGCCGCATAGCGGCCACCAGCCGTGGCGGGGCCCCCGTGCCCGCGGCTTGCTCAAAATGGGTGCTCAGGGCTTGCTCAGCGCGAGTCAACAGGCTCATAGGACCTCCGAAAGAGAAGGCCCGTCAACTTCAGCTGACAGGCTTACGTGTCAATATAACCTTATTTGCAAAACTGTCAATTAAAATTGACACACCAGCCCGTTACCATCCGCCCATCAAGGAGCCATGTCATGGGCATTTGGATCGAATTGGGTGTTTTCGGGTTGGTGTTTGTGTTTGCTTTTTGGCAAATGCACGATGTGCGCAAAGCACAAGAACAAACACGTCAGCAGCGCGAGCGAGAAAAAGCCCAACAAGAGGCCGAGCAAGTGCCCAAAGAGTGAG
>JBEGTA010000163.1:0-3340 GCA_041179665.1 Pseudomonadota bacterium | reverse complement strand
CCTTCAAGTCGCCAATGTGGTTGGCCAGCAGCAAAATCAGCCGTGCGTTCAGGGCTTCGCTTTGCTCGTCGCTCAAGCCGTTGTGGGCTTCGATCAGGTGTTCATAAAACTCGTCACCCGGTGAGAAGTCTCGAAAAAATCGGCGCCCCGCTTCGTGGAAATTGGGGTCTGTTTTCAATGCAGTGCTCATGACATTCCTTGGAGACGTTCAGGCTGTCGCCACAGCTTTTGCCGACGATAGACCCACGTGGCCGCACAAAGCCCGTGCCAGTGCCGCTTGCAGTTGGGCCATGTCCAGCGTGCGCCAACGGGCCACCACATGCTGGTCGGGGCGCAGCAAATAAACGGTGTCCGATGTGGCGTCATAACGCTGCGCCATCCAACCTTGCACGTCTTGCAACACCGGCCAACCGGGGACCTCTAACGCTTCGCGCGACACCAGCAGGGTGTGCACCGGCACGGCCGCTTGTTGCAAAGTTTGCAACTTGGCCAGCGCGTCTGCCGATGGCGGGGCATCGACAAACCACAGTGCTTGAAAACCGCGGCCCACCTGATCGAGCAACCACGCCTCTTGGCCCTGCACACGCACGGGTGCATCGTCCATGGGGGCGCCCGGCACCATTTGACCTTCAAATGCATCGCTGTCAGGCGTGTTGAGAACCGACTGCGTCAAAAACGAGGGCACCGACAAACGGCCCGAGTTGACCAACTTGCGGGCAAACGGATGGTGCTTGGCCAGCGCCAGCACTTGGTTGCGAAAGGTTTTGCTGGTGCGGCTTTTGGGCGTGATGAAGTCGGTAGAGCGCGTCGAGTTCATGATGTTTTCGTCGGCCGCAAATTGGCGGTCGTGGGCATAACTGTCGAGCAACTTCTCGTGTGCTTTGCCTTGAATGACCAAGGCCAGTTTCCACATGAGATCGTCCGCATCCTGAAAACCCGAGTTGGCGCCACGCGCACCAAAGGGCGAGACTTGGTGCGCCGCATCGCCCACAAACAACACGCGGCCATGCCGGAAGTCGGTCATGCGGCGGCACTGAAAGGTGTAGATGCTGACCCACTCCAACTCGAAGGGGCGGTCGTCGCCCAGCATGGCTTGCAGACGCGGGATGACTTTTTCAGGCTTCTTTTCTTCTTCAGGGTCGGCGTCCCATCCCAGCTGAAAATCAATGCGCCAAACGTTGTTGCTTTGCTTGTGCAACAACACGCTTTGGTTCGGATGAAAGGGCGGGTCAAACCAAAACCAACGCTCGGCAGGGTAGTCGGCTTTCATGATCACATCGGCAATCAGAAAGCGGTCTTGAAACACACGCCCCTCGATGTCCAACCCCAAATGGCGGCGCACCGGGCTGCGCGCGCCGTCGGCCACCACCAGCCAATCGGCTTCGATGTCAAACGTGCCGTCAGGTGTCTCGACCGTGAGGGTGGCGTAATCAGCCGAAGGCGTGACCGCTGTGACTTTGTGCTGCCAACGCATGTCTGCGCCCAAAGCCAAGGCACGGGCAATCAGCATTTCCTCAACGTGGTACTGCTGCAAATTGATCATGCCCGGCCGTTTGTGGCCCGCATCGGGCACCAGGTTGAACTGGTACACCTCGTCTTGCTCTAAGAAAGTGCGCCCAATGTTCCAGCTCACGCCCATTTGGCAGGCCTCATTGGCAATGCCCAAACGGTCCAAAATTTCAAGCGAGCGCTTGGCGTAACAAACCGCACGCGAGCCCACCGAGACGGTTTTGTCATCGTCCAGCACCAACACCTCGAGACCTTGCAGTCGCGCATCAATGGCGGCCGCCAAGCCCACGGGGCCCGCGCCAATCACGATCAAGGGCTTGCGCTGAGGTGGCGTGGACATCAGGTCGGCTGGCGACTTGTAGGGATAAATGGGGTTGATGTAAGCACCCATGCAGGTTCTCCGGCCATGAGAAAAGCACCAAAGGGTGCGACAAACCGTAATTTACTATAGATAAATCAATTTACCTATTCGTAATCGCACAAGTGCAGGGTCTTTTGTGTATGCTCAGCCTTTGTCTTTTGTATGACAACTTTATGAGCCAACACTTCACCCCCGTTTCGAGCGGCGCACGTCTGTCTGACCAAGTGGCCGAGCAACTCACCGCCGAGATCAAACAAGGCCGCTTGATGCCGGGCGACAAGCTGCCCACCGAGGCGAGTTTGGTGGCGCAGTTTCAAGTCAGCCGCACGGTGGTGCGCGAAGCGGTGTCGCGCCTGAAGTCATTGGGCTTGGTCGACTCGCGGCAAGGCAGCGGTGTATTTGTGAACCACAAACTGCCCTTTGCACCGCTCAACTTCGAGTCGCGTCACACCGCATCGCAAGAAGCCGTGGTTCAGATGGTGGAGGTGCGCCGCGCATTGGAGGCCGAGGTGGCCGCACTGGCCGCCCAGCGGCGCACCACGCGGGATATTCGCGCCATTCAAAAAGCGGTGAAGGCGCTCGACGCGGCGGTCAAGGCCGGTGGCAATGGCGTTGCAGAGGATGTGAATTTTCACCGGGCCATTGCCGACGCCACCTGCAACCCATTTTTAATTCAGACGCTGGAATACCTCGGCCAGTTTTTGCACGGTGCCACGCAAGTGACCCGGGCCAACGAAGCGCGGCGCATCGACTTTGCGGCCGAGGTGCAAACCGAACACCAAGCGATTTTGCGTGCCGTAGAAGCCGGCGATGCCGAGGCTGCACGCCATGCAGCCGCAGCGCACATGGGCAACGCGATCAAGCGCATTCAAGGCGCCCCGCCTGACTTTTGGCAACAAGTGGGCGAGCGCTTGGCCCAGCCGCTGGTCAAAGGTTTAAGGCACTGAAGGTATTTCACCTGTACCCTGTCACACTCACCCCCTACAAATCGAGAGTCCCCATGTACAAGTCTTTCATCATGTTGCTTTGCTTTTGCTGGGGGACATCGACCGGATTTGCCCAGACCCCGCTGCCGCCGCTGACCACCGTGCCCGCAGTGGATGTGCCGCGCTACATGGGCACTTGGCACGAGGTGGCCAAATACCCGAACTGGTTTCAGAAAAAATGCGTCAGCAGCACGCAGGCCACCTACAGCTTGCTGGCCAATGGCCAAGTGCAAGTGCTTAACCGCTGCAAAACCGACAAAGGCGAGTGGAGCGAGGCGCTGGGTGCAGCGCGCCAAATAGGCGGGCCCACCTCACCCCGATTGCAGGTGCGGTTTGCACCCGAATGGCTGTCCTTCATTCCGCTGCTGTGGGGAGATTACTGGATCATTGAGCTCGACCCGCAATACCAATGGGTGGTGGTCAGCGAGCCCAAGCGCGAGTATTTGTGGATCTTGTCGCGCACCCCGCAATTGCCCGAAGCCAC
>JBEGTA010000162.1:0-5722 GCA_041179665.1 Pseudomonadota bacterium | reverse complement strand
CCAAAGAACGTCTGCAAATTATTTTGGCGCACGAACGCAGTGGTCGCAACGCGGCTGAGCCTGATTACCTGCCCGATTTGCAACGCGAATTGGTTGCTGTCATCAGCAAATACATCAAGATTAACCCCGAAGACATCAAGGTCAACTTGGAGCGCCAGGACAACCTTGAAGTGTTGGAAGTCAAGATCGAGTTGCCCGACGCACGATAAAAGGGGTGGGTGCTTGCACCCACCTGTGCACATGGCCATGACCCATTGGCCTGCATGGTCAGAATACCAGTATGGCCAGCATGACCCGTATTTCCGGCATTACCGGCATGACCCGCATGGGCCGGGTCATGTCATTCCCCCATCACCCGTTTTGCAAGCTTTTCCAAAGCGCACGCGCGGCTTGAATGTTGCGCTCTTTGACGTGGCCAAAACCTTTGATATTTTCAGGCACTTGGGCGACACGCAAAGCATGGGCGTGGGTGTCGTTGTTCAAGTTGTCGATGCCATCTTCGATGTGTTGCATGTATTCACCGATCAGTGCCCGCTCGGTGCGGCGCTCTTCGGTTCGGCCCAATAAATCCAAGGCAGTGCCACGCAGACCTTTCATGCGTGCCAACAGTTTGAAGGCCAGCAGCATGGAAGGCCCAAACTTTTGTTTGATGCCTTCGCCTTTGGCGTTGCGCTTGGCCAGCAGCGGCGGGGCCAAGTGGTAGTGCACCTTAAAGTCGCCTTCAAAGCTGTTTTGGATGCGCGATAAAAAATCTGTTTGCGTGTGCAACCGCGCCACTTCGTACTCGTCTTTATAGGCCATCAACTTGTACAAATGGCGTGCCACGGTTTCGCTGAGCACGGTCTTGCCCAATGGGGCTTCGGCTTGCTGAACACGTTGCACAAAGGCCTGATAGCGTGCGGCGTAGGCCGCATTTTGGTAGTCGGTGAGGCGGCGAACACGGTCGTTGATGAGGTCCTCCAGCGTCTCGCGCTTTTTGAACTGGATCACCTGCGCCGGTTGCAAGCGTTGCATCAACACGCTCAGCTGATGGGCCGCATGGCGGCCCCATTCAAAAGCCGCCAAGTTGTTGCTCACTTGCACATCGTTGAGTTCAATGGCCCGAACCAACGATTCGCGGCGCAGCGGCACCCAGCCTTTTTGCCAAGCAAAGCCCAAGATCATGGGGTTCACATAAATCGTGTCGCCCATGAGTTGTTTGGCCAAGGTGTCGGCATCAAAACTGCTGACCCCTTGCATCCCCACTTGCTCTGTGATGGCGGCCACACAGGCTTCGGCGGGGTTTTGCCAGTTGCCGTTTTTCACAAAAGCAGCGGTAGGCGTGCTGTTGCTGTTGAGGGCCACATGGGTGCGGCCTTGGCGCATGCGCAGGGTGGTTTCTTTGGAGGCACTCACGATCGGGTCGCAGCCGATGATCAGGTCTGCAGAGGCCATGCTCACGCGGGTGGTGCGAATCTCATCTTGCCGATTGGCCACCAACACATGGCTCCACGTGGCGCCGCCCTTTTGCGCCAAACCCGCAGAGTCTTGGGTGACGATGCCTTTGCCTTCCATGTGCGCGGCCATGCCCAGCAGTTGGCCGATGGTGATGACACCGGTGCCGCCCACACCCGCCACCACCATGCCCCAAGGTTGTTGCAGCGTCGGCAACTCGGGTTCGGGCAACAAGCCCAGGTCGGCCAGGTTCAGGGCGGCGTTGCCAGCGCCAGAGGCGTTGGTTTTTTTCTTGAAGGTGCCGCCCTCAACGGTGACAAAGCTGGGGCAAAAGCCTTTCAAGCAGCTGGTGTCTTTGTTGCAGGTGCTTTGGTTGATGGTACGCTTGCGGCCCAATGGTGTTTCCAGGGGCTCCACCGACAAGCAGTTCGATTGCACGCCACAGTCGCCACAGCCCTCGCACACCTCTTCATTGATCATCACGCGCACGGCGGGGTCCACCATCGTGCCGCGTTTGCGGCGACGGCGTTTTTCGGTTGCACAGGTTTGGTCATAAATGATGACCGTGGTGCCCTTGATCTCTCGCATCTCGCGTTGAATCTGATCCAACACATCGCGGTGGAAAACACGCACGCCTTCGGTCAAGGCCACGCCTTGGTATTTTTCGGGTTCGTCGGTCACCACCACAATGCGCTGCGCGCCTTCGGCCCGCATGCTCATGGCGATTTGCAGCACGCTGTGACCCTCGGGCCGCTCGCCCACTTGCTGGCCGCCGGTCATGGCTACCGCGTCGTTGTACAAAACTTTGTAGGTAATGTTCACGCCAGCGGCAATGCTTTGGCGGATGGCCAAAATGCCACTGTGAAAGTAAGTGCCATCGCCCAAGTTGGCAAAAACATGGTTTTCGTTGCTGAACGGTTGCTGGCCTGTCCATGGCACGCCTTCACCGCCCATTTGCGTGAAGCCGATGGTGCTGCGGTCCATCCACACACTCATGAAATGGCAACCAATGCCGGCCATCGCACGCGAGCCTTCGGGCACCTTGGTCGAGGTGTTGTGCGGACAGCCCGAACAGAACCACGGTTGTCGGTCGCTGGTGGCTCCCAGCGTGAGCGTTTGCATGGCTTGTTCTTTGGCCTCGAGCATCGACAAATGCGCATCCATTTGCGCGGTGGTGTCGGCGTCGATGCCTATTTTTTTCAGACGTTTGGCAATGGCGCGCGCAATGATAGTGGGCGTTAAATCGGCGTTGGCCCTCAGCAAGGTGCGCTCGGTCGGGTTGGGCACTGACCACTCGCCACCCGACACGTCACCATCGGCCTCATCGAATTTGCCCAAGATGTTGGGGCGCACATCGTTGCGCCAGTTGTACAGCTCTTCTTTGAGTTGGTATTCGATGATTTGGCGTTTTTCTTCGACCACCAAAATCTCACGCAAACCCGTGGCGAACTCGCGTGTGGACTGCGCTTCGAGCGGCCACACCACCGCCACTTTGTGCAAGCGGATGCCCAATTGGCGACAACGGTTATCGTCCAGCCCCAAGTCCAGCAGCGCTTGGCGGGTGTCGTTGTAGGCCTTGCCGCTGGCGATCAAACCAAAGCGGTCGTTTGGGCCTTCGATCACGTTGTGGTTGAGTTTGTTGGCGCGGATGTAGGCCAACGCCGCATACCATTTGTAATCGAACAAACGCGCCTCTTGCTCGAGCGCGGTGTCGGGCCAGCGGATGTGCACGCCGCCAGGCGGCATCACAAACTCGGGCAACACGATGCGCACACGCTCAGGGTCGATGTGCGCGGTGGCACTGGACTCGACGATCTCTTGAATGGTCTTCATGCCCGACCAAATGCCCGCAAACCGGCTCATGGCAATGGCGTGCAAGCCTTGGTCCAAAATGTCTTGCACGTTTGACGGGAAAAACACAGGCAGGCCACAGGCCTTGAAGATGTGGTCGCTCTGGTGTGCTGCCGTCGAGCTTTTCGCCACGTGGTCATCACCGGCCACCGCCAATATGCCGCCCCAAGGGGTGGTGCCCGCCATGTTGGCGTGTTTGAACACATCTGAGCAGCGGTCAACGCCGGGGCCTTTGCCATACCAAATGCCAAACACGCCATCGAACTTGTTGCTGCCCTGCGGTGCAAAACCCAACTGTTGCGTTCCCCACAACGCGGTGGCGGCCAACTCTTCGTTGACCCCGGGTTGGAAGACGATGTTTTGTGCCTTCAGGTGGTCTTTGGCTTTCCACAAAGACTGGTCGTAGCTGCCCAACGGTGAGCCGCGGTAGCCGCTGATAAAGCCGGCGGTATTTTTGCCTTGCAGCGCATCGCGTTGTCGCTGCAGCATGGGCAGTTTGACCAAGGCCTGCACGCCGCTCATGAAGGCGCGCCCCACATCGAGACGGTATTTGTCGTCCAGCGTCACCGTGGCTAAAGCTTGGCGAATCGATTCTGGCAAAGGGGCGTTCATGGGCGGTCCTGCTGCGGAAATTGAACGCACAGTGTAGGACGGTCCTGCAGACAAGTGCTTGCTTTATGTGACAGGATTTGCCCTATGATTTGAAAGAATCTTGCTCTAAAGACACCGATATGGAAACGCTTGATAAATTTGACTGGGCCATTTTGAATGAATTGCAAAATGACGGCCGATTGACCAACGCCGAGTTGGCACAACGGGTGGGCTTGTCTGCGGCGCCTTGTTGGCGACGGGTGCGGGCGTTAGAGGAGGCCGGCGTGATCACGGGTTATCGCGCTGAGATCAACCGGGCCAAAGTGGGGCTGGATGTGTTCGCGTTTGTGCGCTTGGACGCCGAGCGCAACCGGGGCGATGTGACGCGTCAACTGGAAGAAGCGATTCTGAAAATCCCCGAAGTCATCTCGT
The DNA here is from genome assembly GCA_041179665.1 of Pseudomonadota bacterium. Classification (GTDB taxonomy): domain Bacteria; phylum Pseudomonadota; class Gammaproteobacteria; order Burkholderiales; family Burkholderiaceae_C; genus Limnohabitans_A. The sequence continues at coordinate 1,414 of JBEGTA010000162.1, read as the reverse complement.
GCCACTACATCAGTGGCACGGGCACGTTTGAGCTTCAGGTGGTCAGCAAAGACCTCAACAGTTTCAGCCAGTTTGCGCGCGACGTGTTGCTCAACCTGCCCAATGTGAAAGATCTGCACACCAGCTTTTCTTTGGGCGAGGTCAAGGCCGCAGGGGCCTTGCCATTGCAGCCTTGAGCCTTGTGGCCAGCGGCCTTAAGGGTACAAACCGCGCAACTCACGAGCGTGCAAGATGCGTGAGCAAGCCACGATGAAGGTGGCGGTGCGCAAGCTGACGCGGTGCTCGTCGGCCACTTGCCAAATGGCCGCAAAAGCCTCGCGCATGATGCGCACCAAACGTTGGTTGATGTCGTCTTCGCTCCAGAAAAAGCTGGAGAAGTCTTGCACCCATTCAAAGTAACTGACGGTCACGCCGCCGGCATTGGCGATCACATCGGGCACGACCAAAATGCCACGTTCATGCAAGATGTCATCGGCCTCCGGCGTGGTGGGGCCGTTGGCGCCTTCAATCACCATGCGCGCTTGAATGTGGTGGGCGTTGGCCGCCGTGATTTGTTGCTCTAGGGCCGCGGGGATCATGATGTCGCAAGTCACCCCCCAAAACTGTTCATCGGCCAGTGTTTCGGCGCCCTCAAAGCCTTTCACACTGCCGTGTGCCTCCACATGGCGCAGCAGGGCTGGCACATCGAGTCCGGCGGCTTGGTAAACGGTGCCGCCATGGTCTTGCACGGCGACCAGCGTGGCGCCGGCTTGGGCAAACAACTTGGCCGCAATGCCGCCCACGTTGCCAAACCCTTGCACCGCGATTTTGGCTTGACCGATGTCCAGCCCAATGTGTTGTGCGGCTTCTTGCCCGACGGTGAACACGCCGCGCCCAGTGGCTTCGCGCCGGCCCAAAGAGCCCCCCAAGGCAATGGGTTTGCCCGTGACCACGCCTGAGGCAGTGGCCCCTTCGTTCATGGAATAGGTGTCCATCATCCACGCCATGATTTGTTCGTTGGTGTTCACATCGGGCGCGGGAATGTCTTTGGTCGGGCCGATGATGATGCCGATCTCGCTGGTGTAGCGCCGTGTCAAACGCTCCAACTCGCCGCGCGAGAGGGTTTTGGGGTCGACCCGAATACCGCCTTTGGCACCGCCAAAAGGCAAGCTGACCGCCGCATTTTTGACCGACATCCAGGCCGACAAGGCCATCACCTCGGACAGCGTCACATCTTGGTGAAAGCGCACACCCCCTTTGCCGGGGCCACGGCTGGTGTTGTGTTGCACGCGGTAGCCCTCAAAGTGAGCCATTCTGCCGTTGTCCAACTCAATCGGCACATCCACAATCAGCACCCGCTTGGGCCTTTTCAGGGTTTCAACCCAACGCGACAAAGTGCCCAAATAGGGCGTGACGCGGTCGACTTGTTGCAGGT
>JBEGTA010000161.1:0-3139 GCA_041179665.1 Pseudomonadota bacterium | reverse complement strand
CCATTTGGTAAATGATGGAAACCACCGAGCCTTTGTAGGGCACACGGCCTTCAATGCCTTCGGGCACCAGTTTGTCGGCATTGGGGTTGCCGGTGCTGGACTCTTGAAAGTAGCGGTCGGCACTGCCTTGCTGCATGGCCCCGATCGAGCCCATGCCGCGGTAGCTTTTGTAGCTGCGGCCCTGAAACAAGACGATTTCGCCCGGCGCTTCTTCGGTGCCGGCGAACATGCCGCCCATCATCACAGTGCCCGCACCCGCAGCAATGGCTTTGGCGATGTCGCCGCTGTAGCGGATGCCGCCATCAGCGATCAGTGGCACGCCGGTGCCTTTGAGGGCCGTGGCCACACTGTCGACCGCCATGATTTGCGGCACGCCCACACCGGCCACGATGCGGGTGGTGCAAATTGAGCCTGGGCCAATGCCCACCTTCACGCCATCGGCGCCGGCTTCAACCAAGGCCAAAGCCGCTGCACCGGTGGCAATGTTGCCGCCAATGACTTCAATGTGCGGGTAATGTTGTTTGACCCAACGCACGCGGTCGAGCACGCCTTTGCTGTGGCCGTGGGCTGTGTCCACCACAATGGCATCAACCCCCGCGCGGGACAAAGCCTCGACGCGTTCTTCGGTGCCCTCACCCACGCCCACCGCCGCGCCCACGCGCAACTTGCCAGCACCGTCGCGGGCCGCGTTGGGAAAGTTGAGTTGTTTGGTGATGTCTTTGACCGTGATCAGGCCCTTCAACTCAAACGCGTCGTTGACCACCAACAAACGCTCAAGCTTGTGCTTGTTCAGAAGCAGCTTGGCTTGCTCTGGTGTGGTGCCTTCGGGCACGGTCACCAAGCGTTCTTTGGGGGTCATGATTTCGCTGACCTTTTGGTCATAGCGGGTTTCAAAGCGCAGGTCTCGGCCGGTCACGATACCGACCACTTGGCGGCCATCACAAACCGGAAAGCCCGAGACACCTAATTCTTCGGACAACGCCATCACTTGGCGCACGGTGGTCTCAGGGGTGATGACCACGGGGTCGCGCAGCACGCCCGATTCGTAGCGTTTGACTTTGGCCACCTGTGCGGCTTGCTCTTGCGCTGTCAGGTTTTTGTGCACGATGCCAATGCCACCCTCTTGGGCAATGGCGATGGCCAAACGGGCTTCTGTCACCGTGTCCATGGCGGCCGAAACCAGAGGCAGGTTCAGGCGGATATTGCGGGTGAATTGGGTCGCGAGGGAGGTGTCCTTGGGCAGGACTTGGGAGTAAGCGGGGACGAGGAGAACGTCGTCAAAAGTCAGGGCTTTACCGAGTAGGCGCATATGCTAAGGCTCCAAAAAATGGATTGTACCCGCGCCAACCAAGGGATTTCCCGTATTTTTATCCCCCATCAGGCGCCCCGAAACCACCCCATGGATCAAGCGTTTTGGTAATGCAGCACTTTGAGTGCTTTTTCGGGGTCCACATCCACAAAGGCCGCCGGATTGGCCAGCCGCTCAACAAAGCGCAAACCCGGCGCCGCCTCGCTGACCTGACGGTGCAAGAATTCCGTGTCCAACTCAGGCGCATTCAGGCAGAGCAACACATGGCCTTGGGGCTCTAACAAATCTGGCAGGCGGCGGATCAGCTTGATGTAGTCCTTGGTGGCCACAAAACTGCCCTTTTGGTAACTGGGCGGGTCCACCACGATGACCCCATATGGCCCCATCTTGCTGATCTTGCCCCAGGTTTTGAACACGTCGTGGCCCAAAAACCTTGCCTTGGCGGGCAAGTCATTCAGTCGGTGGTTTTGCTGCCCAATCGACAACGCCGCTTGGCTCATGTCCAGATTGACCACTTGGGCCGCCCCACCCTGCAAAGCTGCCACCGAAAAGGCACAGGTGTAAGCAAAGAGGTTCAGCACGTTTTCGTGCAGCGCGTGTTGTTTCAACCACGCGCGACCGTTGGCCATGTCCAAAAAAAGCCCGTGGTTTTGGCCCCGCAAGACGTGCACCACATAGCGTGCGCCCTGCTCCGTGACGACATGCGTTTCAGGCACCGAGCCCGACATGAGCCGTGTTTCGGCCTCGCCGGGGGCGCGGCACTGGTATACCCAGTTCAAGGGCTCGTCGGGCGCCAAGGTTTGCCAGCGGGTTTGCAAGGCTTCGTGGCACTGGGACAACTCTTCTGGCGTGACGACCTTGAAACTGGTCAAGACCCAAACCGGGGCAAACCAGTCCAAGGTCCAGTGCGCGCAATCGGGGTAGACACCCCCTCGCCCGTGGAAAACTCGGTGCGCATCGACCGTGTTGTGCATGCCTGCAATGGCGTTCAACAGCGCTTGCATGGGCGCTCAATAGCCTGCGGCAGAGCCGCTTTTGCGGTTGGCAAACAAGCCGGTGCGGCCTTTGCCTTGGCGTTTGAAGCGTTGGCGGCGCGCCACTTTGGGGTCCACTTGCAAGGGCCGGTACAACTCCACGCGGTCGCCCTCCTTGACCCGGTGGCTCCAGCTGACTTTTTTGCCCCAAACCCCTGGCTGCTGAAAATGCAGCGAAGAAAGAGCTTGCTGAGAGGCGTCAATGGTCGAACTGGCGCTTTCCACGATCTGCCGAATCGCCAAATGCAACAGCACCTCAACCGTACTGCCCTCAGGCACACGCAAAGAGGTTTCCTGCACGTCTCGCGCGGTCAGGCTCCAACACAGGGTGACGGCGATGGTGCTTTCAGCCATAGACCGCTTCAGCGCGCTTGACGAAAGCGTCGACCAAACTGTCGGCAATTTTGTCGAACACCGGGCCCACCAAAGCGGCCAATGTTTTGCTCGAAAAACCGTATTGCAGGTTCAGCTCGACTTTGCAGGCGCGCTGCTGGCCATCACCCACGGGCGAGAATTGCCACATGCCACTCAGATCCGAAAACGGGCCCTTGACCAAGCTCATGCCCACCGATCGGCCTTCAGTGTGCGTGTTGCGGGTGGTGAACGTTTGCTGAATGCCACCCAAGCTGATGCCCACTTCGGCCAGCATGCCTTGTGCGTCGGTTTCGAGCACGCGGGCTTGGTCACACCAAGGCAAAAATTCGGGGTAACGGGCCACGTCGGTGACCAGTCGAAACATTTCCTCTGGGGTGTACCAGATCAGAACGGACTTGTGGATATTCTTCATACAATGCAC
>JBEGTA010000160.1:0-6319 GCA_041179665.1 Pseudomonadota bacterium | reverse complement strand
AAACAGCCCCCATGATCGAAGAAGAATTGGCGCTGGCCCGCAAAGTGGGACGCCGCGATTTGCCCAGCACGCCCACCCAACTCAAGGCCATGCTCAAAGAGACACGCCAGCAAGGTCTGGGGCGCGTGGTCAATGTGTTGCTGCCCGGCATTGCAGGGTTGTGCGCGCCCGTCTTTGATGCCGATGGGCATTTGGTGTTGGGGGTGGTGGTGCTGGGTTCATCGGCCACGCTCGACACCTCTTGGGATGGCCCCAATGCCCAACACTTGCGCCAATTTGCAGCTCAACTCTCCACCGATCTGGGCTGGCGTGGCTGATGCAATTCACCGTGGCCAACGCCCCCACTGATCTCACCCATCGGAGGGCAGGGCCGCCTTCTCGCAGAGCGTTGTGGCTGTTGATGCTGGGCGTGTTGTTGGTGCACGGGGTCTTGCTGTTGGGCATGACCCGCCCTTTGGACTTGCGTTTGCCGACCGATGACACCCGCGCCACGGGCCCGATGCAAACACGGTTGATAGAGGCCCCCACTGCACCTAATGCGGTGCCTGCTCAACCCCCAATCTCGGCGCCGCGCACCCGCATTGCCGCCGAAGCTGCACCAACTCCAAAACCTGCAGCTGCATTAGCACCAACGGCGTCTAAGAATGTGGCTTTGGATGAACCCGAAGTCAGCCCCGCACCCGCCGCCCAAAACACCCCCTTGGACCCCAAGACCAACCCTGCCCCAGAGCCCATGGCGGGCGAAGCATCCGCCTACGCCAACACCCCAAACGCCCCCAACACCACAGAAGCAGCAGTCAGCGCAAACGTGCCTGTGCCCGTGCCCGTGCCCGCCCCCGCGTCCGCCCCCGTTGTACCGTCGCGCGACGCCTTCGTCTCGGCCACCACCACCTTGCCACTGATTCCGTTGGGCGCCCTGCCGCCCTCCTCCCTGATGAGCTACAACATGACGGGCATGTCCAAGGGCCTCACTTACTACGCCAATGGCGAATTGCGCTGGCAGTACAACGCCAGCGCTTACGCCATGAGCCTGTCGGTCAAGGCCTTGTTTTTGGGCACCCGGCAATGGAAAAGCGTCGGCAATTTGAGCGCCACGGGTCTCGCCCCCGTTCGCTTTTCAGACCATTGGCGCAGCGAGCGCGCCTCGCACTTTGACCGCGAAAACCAACGCGTGGTGTTCAGCAGCAACGCGCCCACAGCAGCCCTTGAGCCCGGTGCGCAAGACCAAATCAGTCTCTACCTGCAAATGGCCGCCGCCATGGCAGGCGACCCGCTGCGTTTTCAGCCCGGCACGCGGCTTCAAATTCAAACCGCCACACTGCGTGACGCATTGCCTTGGCTGTTGACGCTGGAGGCCCACGAAAACCTGAAACTGGAAAACCAAACTTTGGCCACCGTCAAATGGGTGTGTCAACCACGCAACCGTTTTGATGCCCAAGTGACCTTTTGGATGGCCGAAAAATACGCTTGGCTGCCCGTTCGTATCAAAATCACACAGACCAACGGCGATTACATTGACCTGTTGCTCAAGGGGCAAGAGCCGCTGCCCACTTTGGCGGTCGCGGCAACGGCCTCTTAGAAATCCTGATCCTCTTGAAGTTCATCCCAAAGGCGCCATCTATGACCCACAACTTGAGCGAGAATGAAGGCATGAACCTGTTGTACGAATCTGAAACCTTTGCAGTGATGCATGTGCTGGCCAACGCGCCCGCCGAGACACCACCCGCCACCAGCCCACCCCTGCTGGAACGCCATGGTTTTGAAATCGTGGACAAACGCTCGGGCAAAGAGGTGTACCTGGACGGCTCTTGGGCAGAAATGTTCCAGCAACAAATTCAGGCTTGGCAATTGCACACGCCCACACAAGAAGAAGTCGAAGACACGCTGGAGGGTTACTCGGGCTTGGCCCAGCAACCCGTGGTGGTGCACTGAGCACCCCAAGCCCTTCGGCTTGGCGTTGCATCCAACCTGCAACCTCGCAGATCAAGCCTGCTTTGGCTGGCGCCTGCCGACCCACTTGAAAATCGGCCCCACCAAAATCAGCACCGCCACCAAACGGCACACCTGAAAGGCCGTGACCACCGGCACCCCCAACTGCAACACCTTGGCCGTGATCGCCATCTCGGCAATACCGCCAGGCGCGGTGCCCAAGATCAAGGTAGCGGGGTGCAAATCTGTGGCCCACGCCAGTGCCAAACCAAAACCCACCGACAAGGCCATCATGGCCAGCGTGCCTGCAGCGGCCGAGGCCAACCAACGCGGTGCGGTGTGAACAAACTCGCGCTGAAATCGCACCCCCAAACTGACCCCAATGACCAGCTGAGCCGCGTTAGACAAACCAGTGGGAATGGCTGAGCCCTGAAAGCCCGTCAGCGTTAGGGCCATGGAGGCCAGCAACGCGCCCATGAACCACGGGTTGGTGCGCTTGAGCCAGGTCATGGCCAACGCGCCGCCGGCGGTGGCCAGCGCCAGCCAAAACAGACCGAGCCAGTCTGCCGTGCGCGGGCCGGGCAACAAACGCGCATCGACCTGCAAACCCCAATGGCTTTGCGCCCATTGCATGGCAAAGGGCACCGAGATCACCAGCATCACCAATCGCACACTGTGCGCGGCCGCCACCAAGTCGGTGCGGGCGCCGTGCCGCTCAGCCAACAAGGTCATCTCTGAGGCGCCGCCAATGGCACTGGCAAAGTACCGGGTCGCACGCCAAGCTGAACGTGGCAAATGCGCAAACTCGGCGGCATGCTGTCGATGCAACCAACGATCAAACAAAGTGCCCAGAGCCAACGCCCACAGCACAGCCAGCACAATCGCCCACCACAGGCTGGCCACAAACGCGCTGACTTGGGGCGTGAAATACAAGCCCAATGCCGCCCCGATCACCCACTGACCGGCGTTGCGCAGCCGCGTCGCGCTGCGGGTGGGTGCCCCCAACACCGAGGCCACGGCAGTGGCCAGCAAAGGCCCCAACATCCACGGAATGGGGGTGTGAAGCCACACGCAAAGCTGGGCCGCCACCAGTGCCAACAGCAAGGTGGCGGCGGTGCGGCCCCACAAAGTCAGGCGGCGTGCAGGCGCATGCGCATGCGCATGATCAAGCATGCCTGCGGATGCTGTCGGCCACCGTTTGCACAATTTGGTCGATGTGCGCGTCTTCAACAATATAAGGCGGGCAAATCACCAAGTTCTCGCCCGCGGGACGCACCCACACGCCTTTGTGGAAACAGTCCATAAAGATGTCATAGGCCCGCTTGCCCGGCGTGCCCGGAATGCTGGCCAACTCAACCGCACCGGCCAAGCCCAAAGTGCGAATGCCGACCACATTGGGCAAGCCTTTGAGGGCGCTGTGCATGGCGTCGCCCAACACGCGGCCTTTTTGGCCAGCGCGGGCAAACAGGTTTTCTTCCTTCAACAAGTCGAGCGTGGCAATGGCGGCGGCGCAGGCCACAGGGTGACCGGAGTAGGTGTAGCCGTGAAAGAACTCGATGGCATGCGCGGGTGAATTGGCATTCATCATCGCGTCGTAAATGAAGTCGCGACAAATCACGCCCCCCAGCGGGATCACGCCGTTGGTCACCGCCTTGGCAAAGTTCAGCATGTCGGGCACCACGCCGTAATGGTCGGCGCCAAAGTTCACGCCCAAGCGGCCAAAGCCGGTGATGACCTCGTCAAAAATCAACAAAATGCCATGCTTGTCGCAAATCTCGCGCAAGCGCTTCACATAGCCTTTGGGCGGGATGTACCAACCTGCGCTGCCCGCAATCGGCTCAACGATTACGGCCGCGATGTTGCTGGGATCGTGCAGCACCAAAATGCGGTTTTCCAATTCCAGCAGTGGGTCTTCGGCCCACACCGGCTCTTCGTGGTGAATGTAGGCATGGTTCACCGGGTCATGGATGAATCGCATGTGGTCTACACGCGGCAGCAGTTGTGCGCCGTACACCTTGCGGTTGGCCGGCAGACCGCCCACGCTCATGCCGCCAAAGTTCACGCCGTGGTAACCCTTTTCGCGACCAATGAACACGTTTCGGTGCCCTTCTCCGCGCGCGCGGTGGTAGGCCAGCGCCACTTTCAAAGCGGTGTCGGCGGCCTCAGAACCCGAGTTGCAAAACAGCACTTTATTGAGGTCGCCCGGGGCCATGTCGGCGATCATTTGCGCCGCTTTGAAGGCCTTGTCGTTGCTGGCCTGAAAAGCCGTGGCGTAGTCCAGCGTGTCCAGTTGCTTTTTGATGGCCTCATTGATGGGCTTGCGGTTGTGGCCCGCACCCACGCACCACAGGCTGGAGATGCCATCGATGACTTTTTTGCCATCGTGGGTGGTGAAGTGCATGCCCTCGGCACCCACAAAAACGCGCGGATCTTGGCGGAAAGAGCGGTTGGGGGTGAAGGGCAACCACTGGTTGTCCATGTTGAGATCGGTGTGGGCCATAGCTGTTACTTCTCGAAATCGGTGAAGGCAATCAGTTTAAATCCCCGCGCGGCCTTTTGCCGCACCGGCGCGACAGTCCGGGCGGGCCTGACACCCCCGGGAGGGGTCTCTACAATAAGCCCATCAAAACCCCGGCGCCCCACCTTGTATGGGCGCCCACTCAATTGCTCAGTGCCATGACCACGACCTACATCCTGACGCTTTCTTGTCCCGACCGCACCGGCATCGTGCATGCCGTTTCGGGCTTTTTGTTGGAGCGTGGCGGAAACATCGAAGAAGCCGCGCAATACAACGACCACGACACGGGCTTGTTTTTCATGCGGGTGCAGTTTGCCTGCGCTCAGGTGGACGGCGACACACTGCAGGCGCAGTGGGGCGAGTTTGCCCAAACCTTCCAAATGAAGTGGGACCTGCACGCCACCACCCAACCCATGCGCACCGTGCTCATGGTCAGCAAAGAAGGCCATTGCCTGAACGATTTGTTGTTCCGCTGGAAGAGTGGCCTGTTGCCCTTGGACATTCGCGCCATCGTCAGCAACCACCGCGAGTTTTACCAATTGGCGGCCAGTTACAACGTGCCGTTTCACCACATTCCGGTGACCGCGGCCACCAAGGCGCAAGCCGAAGCCAAGCAGTACGAGATCATTCAGGCCGAAGGCGCAGAACTGGTGGTGCTGGCCCGCTACATGCAAATTTTGAGCGACGACCTTTGCCGCAAATTGGCTGGTCGGGCCATCAACATTCATCACAGCTTTTTGCCCAGCTTCAAAGGGGCCAAGCCTTACTACCAAGCGCATGACCGTGGCGTGAAACTGATTGGCGCCACGGCCCACTATGTGACGGCCGACTTGGACGAAGGCCCCATCATTGAGCAAGACGTGGCCCGCGTGGACCACAGCAAAACCGTTGAAGACCTGACCACCATTGGCCGCGACACCGAAAGCCAAGTGCTGGCACGCGCCGTGAAATGGCACAGCGAACACCGCGTGCTGATCAACGGGCACAAGACCGTGATCTTCCGCTGAACCCACGCGCGCCAAGATGTCCGCTGCCTCCCGCATTCCACCCATTCAGTGCCTTTTGACATTTGAGGCTTTGGCCCGCTTGCGCAGCGTGACGCAGGCCGCTGAAGAGTTGTGCGTGACCCCCAGCGCGGTGAGCCACCGGGTCAAGCAGTTGGAGCAAATCATTGGCACCAAGCTGTTTGGGCGGGCCGATTTTTCACTCACCACCGAAGGCATCGAATACCTCGCCCACGTGCGCGAAGGCTTGGTCTCTCTGCAGCGTTTTCCCAGCGCCAGCGCGCCATCGGGTCGGCGCAAACTGCGCTTGGCGGTGACGCCCACGTTTGCGCGCTCGATCTTGATGCCCCGTCTGAAGACTTTTTTGGACGCGTACCCCGAAATCGACATCACGCTGCAAGTGAGCATTCCCTTGCTCGATGTGGTGGCCGAAGATGCCGACCTGACGGTGCGCTTTGGCACCGGGCGTTACTCCGATGTGGAGCACGTTTGCTTGGCCAAAGACGAGGTGACGCCCTTGGCTTCGCCGGCGTGGCTGCGTGAAAACGGCCCGTTTGCCAGCGCAGAAGATTTGCAGGGTGTGGCCTTGCTGCGCAGCCCCCTGGAGCCCTGGCGCACCTGGTTTGCCGCACACAATCTGGACTGGCCTGAGCCCATGGACGGCTCGTCGTTCAACGACATCGGCCTGATGTGCGATGCCGCCGCGCAGGGTTTGGGGGTGGGCTTGATCCGCACCAAACTCGGCGCCCCTTGGCTTGAGAGCGGCCAACTGGTGCGGCTATTTGAGCGCAGCGTGCCCAGCCCACACGCCCATTACCTGTGCTGGCGCACCGGCACGATGGAGCGCTGGGAATGCGCCACCTTTGCC